>NZ_JBWJOX010000010.1:0-147240 GCF_056393195.1 Stenotrophomonas sp. Steno-C18
ACCGGCGAACTGCCGCGCAAGCTGGTGGCCCGTGCGGCCGAAGCCGTCGACGTGGCTGCCATCGATGAAGCCAGGTTCGACGCCGACCTGGCCGCCGACCCGATGGCCACCGAGAAGCTGGCCACCGGCATCGACGCGTTCGCCAAGGACCTGCAGACACTGCGCCAGCGCATAGCCGACGAACTGGCGAAGTAAGCAGACCCACACGTAGTACCAGCAAACCTCCCTTCTCCCCTGCAGGGGAGAAGGTGCCCCGAAGGGGCGGATGAGGGCGTTTCTGCGTCGCCTTAACGCTTGCGCGCTTCCAAAGCGCCCTCACCCCAACCCCTCTCCCGCCGTGCGGGAGAGGGGCTTGAGCAAAGAAGCTAGAACACGCCCAGCTCCAGGCCCGCCGCCAGCAACGCACCGAGCTCGCGGCCGCGCGCCAGCGCAGAGGCCGGCACCTGCTTGGCCGCCAGAATCGCCTCCGCCGTCTGTGCCTGCGTACACACCAGCACCGGCTCGGCCACCTCCTTCAGGCGCAGCCCCAACGCTATCCGCCGCAACTGCGCGATCGTTGGCTGCCCGTCCGAACCGGCACACACCAGCAGCGCATACGGTTTGCCTTCGCAGCGCCCCAGCAACGGGTAATAGCTGCGGTCGAAGAAGTCCTTCATCGCCCCGCTCATCGAGGCCAGCGTCTCGGGCGTGGCGAACACCACTGCATCGGCCGCCAGCACATCCGCCGCGCCGGCATCGGCCGCACGCAACGCACTCACTTCCACGGCATCATCCGTCGCCGCGCGTGCACCTTCCAGCAACGCACCGACCATGGCCTCGGTCGCACCGGTGAAGCTGTGCCACACCACCAGCAGACGCCGCGGCGTGGCCCCCATCGCTCAGACGTCCAGCCCGATCGGGCAGCTCACGCCGGTGCCACCGATGCCGCAATAGCCGTTCGGGTTCTTGGCCAGGTATTGCTGGTGGTAGTCCTCGGCGTAGAAGAACGCCGGTGCCGGATAGGCGATCTCGGTGGTGATCGGCCCGTAGCCGGCCGCTTCCAGCTGCTGCTGGTAGGCCGCGCGGCTGGCGATGGCCGCGTCGTACTGCGCCTGCGTATGGCAGTAGATCGCCGAGCGGTACTGGGTGCCGGTGTCGTTGCCCTGGCGCATGCCCTGGGTAGGGTCGTGGTTCTCCCAGAACGTGCGCAGCACGGTCTCCAGGGGCACCTGTGCGGGGTCGAACACGACACGCACGACCTCGGTGTGGCCCGTGAGCCCGGAGCAGACCTCCTCGTAGGTCGGGTTGGGGGTGAGCCCGCCCTGGTAGCCCACCGCGGTGGTCACCACGCCCGGCAGCTGCCAGAACTTGCGCTCGGCACCCCAGAAGCAGCCCAGGCCCACGTCCAGTACCTGCAACCCGGCCAGATCGCCCTGCAACGGCTGGCCGTTGACGAAATGCACGTTGTGCAGCGGCAGCGGGGCCTCGCGCCCCGGCAACGCCTCTTCCGGGCGCGGCAGGCGCTGCTTGAACGCACCGATACCCAGCAAACCTTGGCCGATTCCCAACATGGTCAGTTCCTCAGGCCGGGAGCAGTCCCGGCGCCTCATCTGCATCGGAAATGGGGTCGCCCGGGCCCTCGTCCAAGGCCAGTGCGGCCACGATGTCCTCGGCCTGCGGCTGGGCCGAATCCGGCACGCAGACGCGCAGCAGGCCGAACAGCGGCAGTTCGCCGCCGGCGCCCAGCAGCGACTCGCCGAACACGAACGCCGGGATGCCGGCGTCCTCCAGCGCGTGCTTGACCAGATGGGCGTCGAACAGGTTGTTGGTCTGGTAGATCTGCTGCATCAGTGTTCTCCCTTCACAGCGGCACGCGCAGTGCATCGGTGGCGGCCAGTCGCTCGGTTTCCGCCGCGCCGGCCTGACGCCATTCGCGCAGCGCCGGCAAGGCCAGCAACGCGCGATGGTACGGTTCCGCACCGCCATCCACGGGCACCCCGTAGCCATCGAAACGTACCGCCACCGGTGCAAACATCGCATCAACGATGCCGAACTGCCCGAACAGGAAGTCACCGCCGGTACCGTAGGTCCCGCGCAGTTCGGCCCACAGCGCGCAGATCCGGCCGATGTCGGCCTGGGCCGCGGCATCCCAGCGGTAGCCGTCCGGCTGCCGCCGGCTGTTCATTGGCAACTGGGTGCGCAGGGCGGTGAAACCTGAATGCATCTCGGCCGCCGCCGCCCGCGCCACGGCCCGCTGGGCCGGGTCGGACGGCCAACCACGCCCGTCCAGCCAACGCTCGTTGGCGTACTCGCAGATGGCCAGCGAGTCCCACACGTGCAGGCCGCCGTCACGCAGGGCCGGCACCTTGCCGGTCGGCGAGTGACGCAGGGCCTGGCGGGTGAAATCCGGGCTGTCCAGCGCCAGCCGCACCTCGTCGAAGGCCACGCCGAAATGGCGCAGCAGCAGCCACGGGCGCAGCGACCAGGACGAGTAGTTCTTGTTGCCTATCACCAGAACGGGGCGGTCCATCGTTACGGTCCACGGGGCGGGAACCCCCAGCATAGCCCCGTCCCGGCAGCCGAGGCCGGGCTCGGCTAAACTTGCGGCTTATTTCAATACGTTGCGTCCCCCATGTCCGAGAACACGCCTGCCGCCGGTGCCACGCCGGAGAACGCTCCCGCCGAGAAGCGCGACTTCATCCGCCAGATCGTCCGCGAGGACCTGGCCAGCGGCAAGCACACGGCCATCAAGACCCGCTTCCCGCCCGAGCCCAACGGCTACCTGCACATCGGCCATGCCAAGTCGATCTGCCTGAACTTCGGCATCGCCGGCGAGTTCAGCGGCGTGTGCAACCTGCGCTTCGACGACACCAACCCGGCCAAGGAAGACCCCGAGTACGTCAACGCCATCCAGGACGACGTGCGCTGGCTGGGCTTCGAGTGGAACGAGCTGCGCCATGCCTCGGACTACTTCGATGCCTACTACCTGGCCGCGCAGAAGCTGATCCGCGACGGCAAGGCCTATGTCTGCGACCTGTCGGCCGAGGAAGTGCGCGCCTACCGTGGCAGCCTCACCGAACCGGGCCGCCCGTCGCCGTACCGCGAGCGCAGCGTCGAGGAGAACCTGGACCTGTTCGCGCGCATGCGTGCCGGCGAGTTCCCCGATGGCGCCCGCACCCTGCGCGCCAAGATCGACATGGCCAGCGGCAACATCAACCTGCGCGACCCGGCGATCTACCGCATCAAGCACGTCGAGCACCAGAACACCGGCGATGCCTGGCCGATCTACCCGATGTACGACTTCGCGCATGCGCTGGGCGATTCGCTGGAAGGCATCACCCATTCGCTGTGCACGCTGGAGTTCGAGGACCACCGCCCGCTGTACGACTGGTGCGTGGACAACGTCGACTTCGCCCACGACAACGCGCTGACCCAGCCGCTGGTCGACAAGGGCCTGCCGCGTGAAGCCGCCAAGCCGCGCCAGATCGAGTTCTCGCGCCTGAACATCAACTACACGGTGATGAGCAAGCGCAAGCTGATGGCGCTGGTCACCGAGCAGCTGGTCGACGGCTGGGACGACCCGCGCATGCCGACCCTGCAGGGCCTGCGCCGCCGCGGCTACACCCCGGCGGCGATGCGCCTGTTCGCCGAACGCGTGGGCATCTCCAAGCAGAACTCGATGATCGACTTCAGCGTGCTGGAAGGCGCACTGCGCGAGGACCTGGACAGTGCCGCCGCACGCCGCATGGCGGTGATCGATCCGGTCAAGCTGGTGCTCACCAACCTGCCCGAAGGCCATGAAGAAACCCTGACCTTCAGCAACCATCCGAAGGACGAAAGCTTCGGCACCCGCGAAGTACCGTTCGCACGCGAGCTGTGGATCGAACGCGAGGATTTCGCCGAAGTCCCGCCGAAGGGCTGGAAGCGGCTGGTACCGGGCGGCGAAGTGCGCCTGCGCGGCGCCGGCATCGCCCGCGTCGATGAGGTGGTGAAGAACGACGCCGGTCAGATCGTCGAGCTGCGCGGCTGGCTGGACCCGGAATCGCGTCCGGGCATGGAAGGCGCCAACCGCAAGGTCAAGGGCACCATCCACTGGGTCAGCGCCCGGCACGCGGTGGAAGCGGAAGTGCGCCTGTACGACCGCTTGTTCTCGGTCGCCGACCCGGACGATGAATCCGAAGGCAAGACCTACCGCGATTACCTCAACCCGGAATCGCGCAAGGTCGTCACCGGCTATGTCGAGCCGGCCGCCGCCATTGCCGCGCCCGAGCAGGCCTTCCAGTTCGAGCGTACCGGCTACTTCGTCGCCGACCGCCGCGACCACACGGCCGGCAAGCCGGTGTTCAACCGCAGCGTGACCCTGCGCGATACCTGGGCGGGCTGATCCAACGCCGCTGCAATGAAAACGCCGGGCAATGCCCGGCGTTCTTGTTTTCCCCTCCTGGCCGTCGCTGGCTGCACGCTACCGCTGCACGTCGACAGCCTGCGGCTGACCTGCGGGTTCCACGCTGCTGCGCCAGGCATCCAGGAACTGCCGCCGCTTGAGCGCGTCCAGGTACACCAGCAGGCCCGGCCCCAACTGGATCGGCCGGCGGTTGCGGCCGGGCGTGCCATCGCGCCCTGCCGCACCCACGATCGGCATCAGCCGCGCCTCGCGTGAGAGCACCAGCTGTCCGCGCGGGGACAGCAGGTAATCCAGGAAGCTGCGTGCCTCGGCCGGGTTGCGGCTGCTGCGCGGGATCATCGCCGTGCGCAGCACCACCAGCGTGTAGTCCTCCGGCTCGACGATACCCAGCGGCGCACCGGCATCGATGCGTGCCTGCGCATACGACCCCAGCACGTTGTAGGCCAGCGACAATTCGCCGCTGCTGACCTTGTCCAGCAGCACGCCGGTGCGCTCCTCGCGGACCACCGCGTTGTCCCCCAGCGCCCCCAGCAAGGCGCCGGCGATGCTGCCGCGATGCGCGTCCTGGGTGGCCAGCAGGTACCCCACGCTGCTGCGTTCGATGTCATAGGTACCGACCTTGCCGCGCAACGGCGCGCCTTCACCGCGCAGCAGCGCCAGCAACTGCCGGCGGGTATGCGGGACCCGTGCCGGCGGCAGCGCGCGGGTGTTGTAGACGATGGTCACCGGCTCGTAGCTGATGCCATAGGCTTCGTGCCGCCACTGTGCCCAGGCCGGCACCGCGTCGGTCCACACCGACTGGTGCGGCAGCGCATGACCGTCATTGACCAGTTGCGTCTGCAGGTCCATGCCGCTGGAAATCAACAGGTCCGGCCCGTTCGGGCCCTTGCCGGTGCGCAGGAAACGCGCATGCAGGTCCTGGGTGATGATGTCCTCGTAAATCACCTCGGTGCCCGGATGCAGGCGCTGGTAGTCGGCGATCACCCGCGCGAACACCTCGATATCGGTGGTGCCGTGGATGCGCAGCTGTGCGGTGGCCGCGCCCTTGGCCGGGAAGCGTTGCACATCCCCCGGCGCGGCCCGGGCCGGCAGCACCAACAGGCAGCACAACATCATGATCAACAGGGACTTCATGCATTGCTCCTGGGCAGGTGCAGGGTGGCGACCAGGCCGCCTTCCGACCGGTTGGCCAGATCGATCCTGCCGCCATGGCTGTCGATCACCCGCTTGACGATGGCCAGGCCCAGCCCGGCGCCGCCGGCCGGCGCGTGCTCGCCGCGGCCAAAGCGCTCGAACACCCGCTCGGCGTCGGCCGCCGCGATGCCCGGGCCGTGGTCGGCGATGGTCAGCACCGCATCGGCCGCCTCCACGGTCAACGCGATCTGCAGCGCGCCGGCACCGCCGTACTTCACCGCGTTGTCGATCAGGTTCTTGATGGCCTCGCGCAGCAGCAGGGCGTCGCCGTTGACCGACACCACCGCGTTGGTCATCGCCAGCTGCACCCGCGGCGCCGGGCCCGCCTGCGGCAAGGCCTCGTGCAGGGCCTGGTGCACGACGTCGGCCAGGTCCACCGTGGCGAAGCTGCGCAAGTGCGAACGGTGGATCACGCTGGCATCGCTGAGCAGCTGGTTGAGCAGGCGGCTCATGTGGGTGGCGTTGCGCTCGATCGCCTGCAGGCTGCGCCGCATCTCCTGCGGGTCGTCCTCGTCCAGCGCCAGCTGCGCCTGCGCGCGCAAGGCGGCCAAGGGCGTGCGCATCTGGTGCGCGGCGTCGGCCATGAACGCACGCAGGGTCTCGTTGCTGCTGGACAGGCGCTCCATGAAATGATTCAGCGCACCGACCATCTGGTCCATCTCGCGTGGCACCCGCGCGTCCAGCGGCTTCAGGTCCGACGGCTCGCGCCGCGACAACTCGCGCTCCACCCGCACCAGCGGGCGGAACGCGCGGTGCACGCCGAACGCGACCAGCGCCAGGGCAAGTGCCGACAGCACCCCGATCGCCAGCAGCGCGCGGTTGACCATCTCCTGTGCCAGCGCCTCGCGGGCACGGCGGGTCTGCCCCACCTGCACCTCCACTTCGCCCTGCGCCGAGGCGGCGGCAAAACTGCGCGCGACCACCACGAAGCGCACCGTCTCGCCGCTGTAGGCGGCATCGAACAGCTGCGGCCGGCCATCGGCGAGCTGCGGCGATGCCGGCAGGTCCGGGTAGCCGGTGATCAGCGCACCACGGCTATCGGCGATGCGATAGAACACGCGGTCCTCCTCGGCCATCGACAGCAGGTCCAGCGCTGCATACGGCAGGTCCACCTGCCATTGCCCGTCCACCAGCGCCACCGAATCGGCGATGGACAGCGCCGAGGACACCAGCAGGTGGTCATAGGAGCGGTTGGCGGCGCGCTGCCCGTACTCGCGCGCGGCGAACAGCAACACCACCGCGAACACCGCCAGCAGGCCGCCGAGGTACAGCAGCAGCGTGCGCCGCAGCGAACCCGGCGCGCGCTCCTCAGTCATCGCCATCCACCGCGCCCTCGCCGGGCTCCAGCAGGTAGCCCACGCCACGCACGGTGGTGATGCGCAACGGCGCGCCGGCCAGCTTGCGGCGCAGGCGACCGATGTACAGCTCGATCGCATTGGGCCCGGCCTCGTCATCAAAACCGAACAGGCCATTGCCGATCTCGTCCTTGCTCACCACCTGCCCGAGCCGCCCGACCAGGATCTCCAGCAGGCGGTACTCGCGGTTCGGCAGCTCGATCGGCTCGCCATCGACGCTGACGCGATGGGCCGCATTGTCGAACTGGAAGCTGCCCACCTGCACCACCTCGCTGGCATTGCCGCGGGCACGACGCAGCAGCACCCGGCAGCGCGCCTCGAACTCGCGGAAATCAAACGGCTTGCCGAGGTAGTCATCGGCGCCCACGTCCAGGGCCTGCACGCGGTCCTCGATGCCATCGCGCGCGGTCAGCATCAGCACCGGGGTGCTGTCGCCGCGCTCGCGCATGCCGGCCAGCACGCGCAGGCCGTCGAGCTTGGGCAGGCCGATGTCCAGCACCACCAGGTCGAAACTCTGGTAGCGCAGCACGCTGGCCGCGCTCAGGCCGTCGGACTGCCAGTCCACCGCATGCCCGCTGCGGCGCATGCGACGGATGATCGCATCGGCCAGGTCCGGGTTGTCTTCGACCAGCAACAGGCGCATGGGCAGGAGCAGCAGGAAGGTGCGGGCATGCTAACGCGCCGCCCCCCGTCCACGCAGCAGGAATGCCACCGCGCTGCGCCGCACAAGGCGCTGACAGGCGGATGACAGCTTGGCCGCACCAGACTCTGATCCAACGCACCATCCGGTGCCCACGCCGCGCGCCTGGCGCGCAACCTGGGAGGGTTTGTGGCAAACAACAACACGTGGCGGCAACGCGCCGCCGTGCTGGCGCTGGCTGCCTGCACGGCACCGGCCCTGGCCGCCGACGGCGAGGACGACGGCCCGGTCACCGCCACGCTCGGCGGCCGCCTGCACCTGGACTTCGCCAGCTTCGACAACGACCCGCGCGGCACCCCGAACAAGGACGACACCGAGGTCCGTCGCGCATGGGTCGACGTATCCGGCCGCTTCTTCGCGGTCGACTACAAGCTGGAAGCCGATTTCTCCGGCGACCGCGTCGAGGCCAAGGACGTCTACGTCAGCCGCGGCTTCGGCAATGCCGGCAAGCTCACCGTGGGCCAGTTCAAGCAGTACTACTCGCTGGACGACCGCACCAGTTCCAACTACGGACCGCTGCTGGAGCGTGGCAATGCCGCCACCACGCTGGCGCCGCTGTATCGCCTGGGCGCGTCGTGGCAGGCCAACCCGGGCGATTTCACCTGGGCGGCCAGCATCTACAGCCTGGAGAGCATCGACGCCTGGCAGGTGAAGGGCCGCGCGGCCGGCGGCCGCGTCACCTGGGCCCCGGCGCCGCAGGCAGGCGATGTGTTGCACCTGGGCCTGTCGCTGGCGCGCGAGGCCTATGACAATCCCGGTGCCAACGGCGTGCCGGCGCTGCGCATCCGTCCGCGCCCGGCCGGCCACCTGTCCGATGAAAGCCGCTTGACCCTGGTCAGCTTCGCCGACGGCCGCGACACCGACGTCAACAAATGGTCGCTGGAGTATGCGCAGGTGCGCGGCTCCTGGTCGTGGCAGGGCGAATTCAGCGGCGCCACCTTCGATGACGGTGCGCAACGCGGCAACGTGATGGCCGGCTACGGCCTGGTCAGCTGGTTCGTCACCGGCGAGACCCGCGCGTATGACCGCAAGACCGGCCGTTTCGCGCGCATCAAGGACATCCACCACACCGCCGGCGCGTTCGAGCTGGCCCTGCGCTACGACCAGATGCGCGGCGCGCAGCATCTGGACGGCCAGCCCGACCTGCGCCGCGGCAGCACCGAGGCATGGACGCTGGGCGGCAACTGGTACCTGCGCGACAACCTGCGCTTCATGCTCAACCTGATCGAAAGCCGCAACCGCGACCGCCTGGCCGGCGCCACCGTCGACCGCACCCGCGCGGTCACCGGCCGGCTGCAGTTCGACTTCTGATCCCCTTTCCCACGTCCTGACCCTTAGGAGTCTGCAGATGATGCTGACCATCCTCGGCTTCGGCATGGTGCTCACGTTCATGTACCTCATCATGAGCAAGCGCCTGTCGCCGCTGGTAGCCCTGATCACCGTCCCCATCGTGTTCGCCCTGATCGGCGGCTTCGGCCACGGGCTGGACGAAATGATGCTCGAGGGCATCAAGAAGATCGCGCCCACCGGCGTGATGCTGATGTTCGCCATCCTGTACTTCGGGGTGATGATCGATGCCGGCCTGTTCGATCCGCTGGTGCGGATCATCCTGCGCGTGGTCAAGGGCGATCCCTTGAAGATCGTGATGGGCACGGCGGTGCTGGCGATGCTGATCTCGCTCGACGGCGACGGCTCGACCACCTACATGATCACCGTCTCGGCGATGCTGCCGCTGTACCGGCGGCTGGGCATGAACGCGCTGAACATGACCTGCGTGACCATCCTCGCCGGCGGCGTGATGAACCTCACCCCCTGGGGCGGGCCGACCGCACGTGCGGCCACCGCCCTGCACGTGGACCCGGCCGACGTGTTCGTACCGATGATCCCGTCGATGGTGCTGGCCTGCGCCGGCATCCTCGCGCTGGCCTGGTACCTGGGCATCAGCGAGCGTCGCCGCCTGGGCGTGGTCAGCCTGCCGGAGGGCGGCAACTGGATGGACACCAGCGTCTCGGACGACGGCGATGCCCTGCCGACCGTGGAGGATGCCGAGGACACCAAGCGCCCGCGCCTGCTGTGGGTCAACTTCGCGCTGACGCTGGCGCTGATGGCCGCGCTGGTGATCGGGCTGTTGCCGATGCCGGTGTTGTTCATGGTCGGCTTCGCCATCGCGCTGGTGATCAACTACCCGAACCTGGCCGAGCAGCGCCGTCGCGTGGTCAACCACGCCGGCAACGTGCTGTCGGTGGTGTCGCTGATCTTCGCCGCGGGCATCTTCACCGGCATCCTCTCCAACACCGGCATGGTCGAGGCGATGTCACGCAGCTTCCTGGCGGTGATCCCCGACGCCTGGGGTCCGTACCTGGCGGTGATCACCGGGCTGGCGTCGATGCCGTTCACCTTCTTCATGTCCAACGACGCCTTCTACTTCGGCGTGCTGCCGATCCTGTCCGAAGCGGCGGGCCACTACGGCATCACCCCGGTGGAGATGGCCCGTGCCTCGCTGGCCGGCCAGCCGGTGCACCTGCTCAGCCCGTTGGTGCCGTCCACCTACCTGCTGGTGGGCCTTGCCAAGGTCGATTTCGCCGACCACCAGAAGTTCACCCTGAAGTGGGCGGTGCTGATCTCGTTGGTGCTGATGATCGGCAGCCTGCTGCTGGGCCTGTACCCGCTGGCCGCCTGATCGGCCCCCTGCCCTCGAAACGGAGCTCACCATGACTCTTCGCATCGCCTACGTCACCAGCGGCATGGGCAGTGTCGGCACCGCCATCTGCCAGAGCCTGGCCCGTGCCGGCCATACCGTGGTCGCCGGTTGCGCGCCCAATTCCCCACGCAAGGCCAACTGGTTGCGCGAGCAACGCGAGCAGGGCTTCGACTTCATCGCCTCCGAGGGCAACGCCACCGACTGGGCTTCGACCAGCGCGGCGTTCGCCAAGGTGCGCGCCGAGGTCGGCGAGATCGACGTGCTGGTCAACAACGCCGGCGGCAGCCGCGACGTGCTGTTCCGGCAGATGAGCCCGGAAGACTGGAACGCGGTGATCGCCTCCAACGTCAACGCCCTGTTCAACATCACCAAGCAGGTGGTCGAAGGCATGAGCCAGCGTGGCTGGGGCCGCATCATCAACATCGGCTCGGTCAGCGCGCACAAGGGCCAGATCGGGCAGGTGAACTACGCCACCGCCAAGGCCGCGATGCACGGGTTCACCCGCGCCCTGGCCGCCGAAGTCGCCGCGCGCGGCGTCACCGTCAACACGCTCTCGCCGGGCTACATCGCCAGCCAGGCGATCAGCAGCTTCCCGCCGGACGTGCTCGACCGGCTGGCCGCCTCGGTGCCGGTGCGTCGCCTTGGCCGCCCGGAGGAAGTCGCCGCGCTGTGCACCTGGCTGGCATCGGATGACGCGGCCTACGTGACCGGCGCCGACTATGCGGTCAACGGCGGACTGCACATGGACTGATCCTGCTTCATTGCCCCCCGGCACGCCGCGCTGCTCCTCAGCGCGGCATTTTTTCTGCATGTTCATGGACTGCGGAAGTGACGCATCGCGCGTTCACCGCGCTGCCGTAAACAAGCTTTCATGTTGGTTTTCCATAGTGGCCGCGCACCTGTTTCACCGCGCCCTCCCCCACGCCACGGACCGACATGCAGACCCGACACCTGAGCCTTGCCATCCTTGCCGCGCTGACTTCCGCGCCGCTGTACGCCGCCACCCCCGAGGACGTGGGCGAACGCACCGACGCCACCGCGGCAACCGCCGCCAGCGCCAGCGCGCAGACCCTGGACGCGGTCTCGGTGATCGGACGCGGCGAAACCCGCCAGGTGCAACGCATCAGCGAAGTCGACAAGCTGGTGCTGCCGCCCGGCAGCAGTGGCCAGAAGATCCTCGACCGCCTGCCCGGTGTCTCGGTGCAGTCCAACGACGCCTTCGGCGCCAACGATGAATCACAGACCATCAGCCTGCGTGGCTTCGACAAGAATCGCCTGGGCTATACGCTGGACGGCATCCCGCTCGGCGACAACAGCTACGGCAACTACAACGGGCTGAGCATCGCCCGCGCCATCATCGGCGAGAACCTGGCCGGTGCCGAGCTGGCGCAGGGCATCGGCTCGCTGGGCGTTGCCTCCACCAGCAACCTGGGCGGCACCATCCAGTACTTCTCCAGCGACCCCTCCAGCGTGTTCGGTGGCCGCGCCAGCATCACCATGGGCGAGGACAACCAGCGCCGCGGCTACCTGCGCGTGGACACCGGTGAATACAACGGCTTTGCCGCCTACGTGTCCGGCGTGCACCAGGACGCGGACATGTGGGCCGCACCCTACCAGAACCAGACCACCCGACAGTTCAATGCCAAGGCGGTGTGGAATGTCGGCGACCATCGCTTCGGTGCATTCGTCGCCACCTCGCGGGTGAGCCAGGCCAACTACGCCTACCTGTCCAAGAGCATGCTCGAGCGCGGCCTGGGCTGGGACTGGAACATCTATGCCCCGGATTGGGACCGCGCGGTCGCCGCCGCCTACTGCGCCCCGGCCACCTTCAACGCCGACCGTTGTGCGTTCGTCGATGGCGTCAGGAGCATCGACGATGCGTACTACCAGAGCCGCGCCCTGCGCGATGACAACCTGTACGCGATCGACGCCGACCTGCGCGTGGCCGAGCAGGGCCGCCTGAAGCTGCTCGCCTACCACCACGAGAACCGTGGCCAGGGCCATTGGTGGGCACCGGGCCAGCCCTCCTATCCGGGCACCGACAAGATGCTGCCCATCTCCATTCGCAGCACCAACTACACCATCAACCGCCAGGGCGTGACCGCCGCACTGTCCTGGACGCTGGGTATCCACGAGCTGGAAGCCGGGCTGTGGTGGGAACAGAACGACCACAACGTCGAGCGCAACTTCTACTACATCAGCGGCCCGTTCCTGGACGACACCTACCTCAACCACCCGGACCGCCGCCTGTTCGACCAGGACTACGACATCCGCACGCGCCAGTTCTACGTGCAGGACCGCATGCGCTTCATGGACGACCGCCTGGTCGTGGACCTGGGCATCAAGAGCCCGAACACGCGGATGCGCGCCGTCGCCAGGCCGGGCACCGAGACCAAGCTCGCCTCCGGCACCCTGACCGCCAAGGAATCGGTGCTGCCGCAGGCCGGCATCGGCTTCAAGCTCACCCCGAACAACGAGCTGTTCGCCTCGTATGCGGAGAACATCGCCGCCTTCGTCGGTGGCGGCAGCGGCGGCCCGCTGCAGGTGTCGCCGGAATCGTTCGCCGCCAGCGCCGGGCTGGAGCCGGAGAAGTCCAGGACGCTGGAAGCCGGCTTCCGCACCTTCGGCGAGAGGTACCAGGCCTCGCTTGCCGCCTACGCGGTGAAGTTCGACAACCGCCTGCTCTCGCTCAACCCGTGTTCGAGCATCGAAGTCGGCACCCGCCCGGAATGCGTCACCCGTTTCATCAACGTCGGTTCGGTGAAGAGCCACGGCGCGGAGCTGACCTTCATCCTAAAGCCCGTCGATGGCCTGCAGTGGTACAACGCGCTGTCGTGGAACAAGTCCACCTACGAGGACGACTACCTCTCCGGCGGCCAGGTGGTGCCGGTGGCCGGCAAGATCACTGTCGATACGCCGCAGCGGATGGCCTCCAGCGAACTGAGCTGGAACCGCGACGGCTGGTTCGCCAGCCTGCGCGGCAAGTACACCGGCAAGCGCTACTACACCTACACCAACGACCAGTCGGTGCCGGGCGTGACCACCTTCGACGCCGGCTTCGGCTACACCTTCGGCCCCGGACTGGGCCTGCAGGACCTGAAGGTGTCGATGAACGTGACCAACCTGACCAACAAGCGTTACGCCGGCCAGCTCAGCGCGTTCGCCCCGACCGACCCGACCGGCACCCGCTACGCCATCCACGCCAGCGCGCCGCGCCAGGTGTTCATGACGCTCAGCGCCGGGTTCTAGGCCAAACGACCAGCCGGCAGACGGCCCGGCCTGAATCCCCTCCCTTCTGCGCCGCAGAAGGGAGGGTTGCGGCGGGAACACGCCCGAGCCGCCCACGCGGCAGCCCCGCTCCCCTCGGATGAACAGCCCCCGGCCCCGTCGGTGAGCCCCCGGCCCCAGTCCTATACACTGGCCGCCGTTTTTGCCTCTGGTTGGTCATCGTCATGCTTCACGCGCAGGTTCACCTCACCCTTCCCGTCTGGATCCACGACGCCGTCGATTGCGACCGCGCGTATACCGGCGACGAGGCCAAGGTGGCCCTGGCCGTGGAGCTGTCGCGGCTGAACGTCGAGCACGGCACCGGCGGCCCGTTCGGTGCGGTGGTGTTCGGCCCGGATGACAGGGTCATCGCCGCGGCCGTGAACCGCGTGGTGCCGCACGCCACCTCGCTGGCGCATGCCGAGAACATGGCCTACATGCTGGCCCAGCAGAAGCTCAACACGCCGCGCCTGAACGCGCTGCTGGCCCCCATCACCCTGGCCACCTCCTCGCAGCCCTGCTGCCAGTGCTATGGCGCCACTGTGTGGGCCGGCATCGACCGCCTGTTGATCGGCGCCAGCGCCGCCGACGTGGAAGCGCTCACCCCGTTCGATGAAGGCCCGCTGCCGGCCAACTGGGTCGGCGAGCTGAACAAGCGCGGCATCGAGGTCGTGCAGGGCCTGCAGCGTGACGCCGCACGCGCGGTACTGGCCCACTACGGCCAGAACGAAGGCGCACGCTACTGATTCCCGACGCCCCGCTCCCACCGGATGCGGGGTTGCGATGAACCGCTGACGCGACCTGCCAGCAGCGTCGCCAGTGCCTTCGCCCACCGCTGCACCACCGCCACTCCACCTGCCCTCCACCAAGGACTTCCATGACCGGCCTGCTGTGCTACTGCCGCCAGGGTTTTGAACCCGAACTCGCTGGCGAGTTGAACGAACGCGCCGGCGCGGCGGGCATCGCCGGCTACGCGCGCACGCAGCGCAACGACGGCTACGTGGTGTTCGTCACCGACCAGGCCGCCGAACTGGACCAGCGCCTGGCATGGCGCGAGCTGATCTTCGCGCGCCAGAAACTGCGCGTGCTGGCCGAGTTGCCGCAGCTGGACCCGTCCGACCGGATCACCCCGATCATCGCCGCACTGGAAGGCCAGGCGCGTTTCGGTGACCTGTGGGTCGAGCACCCCGATTCGGATGCCGGCAAGCCGCTGGCCGGGTTGGCACGCAGCTTCGGCAACGCGCTGCGCCCGGCGCTGCGTAAGGCCGGCCTGCTCACCGACAAAACCAACACCAAGCTGCCGCGCCTGCACGTGGTGTTCGTCGACGGCACCCATGCCTTCGTCAGCGTCGCCGACACGCGGGACAGCGCACCGTGGCTGCTCGGCATCCCGCGCCTGAAGCTGCTGCCCGACGCGCCCTCGCGTTCGGCCCTGAAGCTGGAAGAGGCGCTGATGACCCTGCTCACCCCGGAAGAACGGGAGGCGCTGGTCAAGCCGGGCATGCGCGCGGCCGACCTCGGCGCGGCACCGGGCGGCTGGACCTGGGTGCTGACCCGCCAGCACGTCCAGGTGCTGAGCATCGACAACGGCCCGTTGCGCCAGCACGTGCTCGATACCGGGCTGGTCGAACACCTGCGCGCCGACGGCTTCCATTGGCAGCCGGAAACCCCGCTGGACTGGATGGTCTGCGACATGGTCGAACAACCCCGCCGCGTCGCCGAGCGCATGGCCACCTGGCTGCGCCAGGGCTGGTGCCGGCACGCCATCTTCAACCTCAAGCTGCCGATGAAGAAGCGCTGGGACGAAACCCGCCTGTGCCTGGACCTGTTCGCCGAGCAGGCCGGCAAGCCGCTGACCCTGCGCGCCAAGCAGCTGTACCACGACCGCGAGGAAATCACGGTCTTCGTCACGCCCGCCTCGCGCTGAGCGGCGCGGGCCCGACCCGCCTGCCACCCCGAACAGGCGGGCGAGCACCCAGCGGCTACCATGGCGGCGTGCCCTGAAACGGAGTCCGCCATGTTGCGTTCGTTCCTGTTGCTCGTCGCCCTGCTCGCCGGCAGCGCCTGCAGCGCCCCGGCCACCACACATCCGCCCGTCACGGCGCCCACGCCGTCCCCCCAGGCAACGGCGGTGGTGGTCGACCAGAGCTGCCGCACCGATGCCGACTGCACGGTGAAGGATGTCGGCAATTGCTGCGGCTATTACCCGGCCTGCGTCAACGTCAACAGCCCCACCGACCCGAAGGGCGTGCAGGCCAGCTGCCAGGCACGCGGCATGATGAGCGTCTGCGGCTTCAGGGAGATCAGCGGCTGCAGCTGCGTGCAGGGCAAGTGCGCCGCCCGGGAGGCCGAGGCCGGTTCACTGCGGCGGCCACTGCAGATGGACGGCCAACGCTGAGCGGGAATGCCGCGCGGTTGCCTCCGCAACCACCGCCCGCGTGCACGACGTGCTCTGGCACACTGCCCCGGACCGTGAACCCGAGGATGCCGCCATCGCCCGCCCTGCCCGCCTGTCCCGCGTCGTTGCTTCCCTGAGCCTGCTGCTGGCCGGCAGCGCCTGCGCCGCCGCGCCGTTCCTCGTGCACGACCATGTGGGCGACGGCGTGTTCACCGCCGGCATCGAGGGCCCGGCCACCGGCCCGGACGGCGCGCTGTACGTGGTCAACATCGGCAAGGACGGCACTGTCGGCCGGGTCAACGCAGACGGCATCGCGGAGACCTTCCTCACCCTGCCCACGGGCAGCGTGGGCAACGGCATCCGCTTCGGCGCCGATGGCCGCATGTTCATCGCCGACTACGCCGGCCACAACGTGCTGCAGGTGGACCCGTCCACGCGCGCGGTCACGGTGTTCGCGCACCTGCCCGATGCCCACCAGCCCAACGACATCGCGCGGGCACCGGATGGCACGCTGTACGCCAGCGACCCGGACTGGGCACGCCCGGACAACGGCCAGCTGTGGCGGATCGACCGCGACGGCACCGTGCACCTGCTCGAACGCGGCATGGGCACCACCAACGGCGTGGAAGTCAGCCCGGACGGCGCCCGGCTGTACGTCAACGAAAGCGTGCAACGCAACGTATGGGTCTACGACCGCGCCGCCGACGGCAGCATCGCCAACAAGCGCCTGCTGGTCCGCTTCGCCGACCATGGCATGGACGGCATGCGCTGCGACGTGGACGGCAACCTCTACATCGCCCGCTACGACGCCGGCGTGGTCGCGATCGTGTCCCCGGCCGGCGAGCTGCTGCGCGAGGTGCCACTCACCGGCCGCAAGCCGACCAACGTGGCCTTTGGCGGCACTGACGGCCGCCAGGTCTTCGTGACCCTGCAGGACCGCGGCGCGGTGGAAACCTTCCTGGCCGAGCGACCCGGGCGTGAATACGGCGGGGCACCGCTCCAGTCTCAGCCTGTGCCATCGCGATAAGGCATCCTGTAGTCCTTCCGGGAGGACCACGATGCAAGCAATCGAACTGAAGGATCCGGCGGCGTTCGGCAATGAATTCCTGCGGCTGACGCTGCTGCAGGGCTTCCAGTCGCTGACCAAGCGTGACCTGGAACTGTTGATCTTCGTGCTGCTCGAACGCGACGGCAGCATCGACCGCAGCGAATCCAATGCCGCGGTGGCGCTGCGCCTGCGGGTCACCCCGGCCAAGGTCAAGGGACTGCGCCGCGACGGCTACGCCCGCTGGCGGGCGCTGGTGCCCGAGGAGGGCGAGGCCGCGCTGCAGCGCATCGTCGCCGGCGTGCTGACCGAAGCCAACCTGCGCTCGGGCGCCAAACACGTCAGCGAACGCAGCCGCAAGGAAGGCTTCCTGGCCATCCGCATCGAGCACCCGGATGACGCGCAGCAGTTCGAGCAGGCGATCCTCGACGTCGGCGCGATCCCGGTCTACGAGCGCAACCGTGAGGTGGTGGCGGTGCGTTTCGACACGCTGGTGCAGATCGCCGAGCGCTGGAACTACCTGCAGCCCGATCCCCAGGCCACGCTGGCGGCATTGAAGAAGCTGGCGCCGGCCTCCGAAGAGGTCGCCGACCTGCTGAAGAAGGACGTCAAGCAGCTGCGCTGGGACGACGCACGCCGCGCACTCAACAGCCTCGGCGCAAAGGCGGTCAGCTCCACCGTCGAAGGCGGCCTGCGCGGGCTGCTGAAGCTGGTGTTCCCCTTCATTCCGGGCTGAGCGGCCGGCATCGGGTTCACCGGCCCGCACCTGCGGGCTACCATCACCGCGGCGGCGCGCGTCCCGCGCGTGCCGGTTGCCTTTCCTGGATCACGTGAGCCGTTTGATGACCTGCCCGTTTCCCGCCCGCCTTGCCCTGTCGCTGTTGCTGGGCGCTGGCACCTTCGCCGCGTTTGCCCAGCAGCGCCCTGCCCCGGCCGTCAGCACGCCGCTGACCGAAGTGCCGGTCAACGTGCGCGAACAGCCGCTGTCCAGTGGCCGTGTCACCCATGCCGTGCAGGTGCGTACCGAACCCGGCCAGGCCCCGGTGACGATCCGCTCGATCCAGCCGGACACCGTGGCCGGCAACTACCGCATTGATTTCACCGCGCTGGACCTCGATGGCGATGGCTTCATCAGCCGCGCCGAAGCACAGGCCAACCCGGCGCTGGCCGATGAGTTCAATGCGCTGGACACGGCCCGTCGCGGCAAGCTGTCACGCGAACAGCTCGCCGGCTGGCTGAAACCGTAGCCGCGCCCCTGAGCGTGAGGCGGGCCATCGGACCGTCCCCGGGGTTCGCGGCCGAGAGGAAATCCCTGCGCGCTGCCTGTTGTCTATCGGCTTCGCGGCCGAGGCCGCGCCTACAGGCCCGAGGCGCGCTTCCAGAACAGTGACAACAACGGCGGCATCCTGCCGGCCATGCCCAGCAGGGCGCCACGGGCCAACGTCAGGTGCATCTCGTCGTTGGAGAACACCTTGTTGATCGCATCGAAGCTGTAGGCGGCCACGGTGTTCTCGCTGCGCCGCGTGCGCGCCCAGCGTTGCAGGCGGTGCGGCGTACTCCACTCCTGGCGACGTTGCCGGGCATCACGCACCAGCTCACGCAGGCCAGCCACGTCGCGCAGGCCCAGGTTCACGCCCTGCCCGGCCAGCGGGTGCACCACGTGCGCGGCATCACCCAACGTCAGCACGCGCCCGGCGACATAGCCCTTGGCCAACTGCCGGCGCAACGGGAACGCGGCGCGCGGTGAGGCCACCTTCATCTGCCCCAGCCGGCCGGCGAAGGCGTTGGTCAACTCCCGCTCGAACGCCGCATCCTCCAGCGCCAGCACCCGTTCGGCCTCGGCATCGGGCAAGGTCCATACGATCGAGCTGCGGTACTTGTCGTAGGGCAGCACCGCGAGCGGGCCGGTATCAAGGAAACGCTGCCAGGCCGTTGCTTCGTTCGGCCGCTCGCTGTCGATGTAGCCCACCACGCCGCGCTGGCCGTAGTCGTGCCGGCTCACGTCCAGCCCGGCCAACGTGCGCAGGGTGGATTCGGCCCCATCGGCGGCAATGGCAATGGCCGCCTCGATGCGGCGGCCATCGTCCAGGCGCAGGCGCACGCTGCCGGCGTCCTGTTCCATTTCCACCACCTTGGCCGGGCAGTGCACCTGCACGCCGGCGGCCGGCAGCGCCGCCCACAGGCGGTCCACCAGCAGGCCGTTCTCGACGATCCAGCCCAGCTCGCGCCGGCCCAGCGTGTCCGCATCGAAGGTCAGGTCACCGCCGCCGCCCGCGTCCCATACGCGCATGCGCCGGTAGGCGCAGACATGCCCACGCTCGACCTGCGACCAGACCCCCAGCGCATCCAGCAGCGCCGCGTTGTCGGCGGCGAAGGCGAACACGCGCAGGTCCGGCCGCTGCGCCGACCACGGCGGCGGCTCGCGACCTTCCACCAGCGCCACCTGCAGGCCTTCCTTCGCCAATGCCAGCGCACAGGCACCGCCCACCACGCCACCGCCGACCACCACTGCATCCCATTGCCCGCGACGGCTCATCGCGCTTCACTCCTGCACAACTCGGGCACCTGCCCACGGAATCCCATCGCACCGCCCACCAGGAACGATTGCAGCGGCGCGGCCTGCGCGGCGGCCACCAGGCCCAGGCTGCGCAACGGCCGCATCAGTGGCGAGGCATTGCTGGTCAAGCGGGCCAGGCCGTCGGAGAAGGCCAGGGTCTGCTCGCGGTCCGGGCCGCGGCGCTGCACATAGGCCTGCAGCAGGGCATCAGCGCCCGGGTCCATTGCGCCATCGGCAATCAGTTCGGCCAGGGTCAGCGCATCGCGCAGGCCCAGGTTGAAGCCCTGCGCGCCCAGCGGATGGATGGTCTGCGCGGCATTGCCGAGCAGCAGCGCGCGTTCGCCGACCAGCTTCCTGGCCAGCACCTGGATCAACGGGTACGCACTGCGCGGCCCGCTCTCCAGCAGCCGCCCGGCGCGCCAACCCACCGCGTCCTGCAGGCGTGCCAGCCAGGCGCGCTCATCCAGGGCCAGCACCGCATCGGCCTGGTCGCTGGCCACGCCATGGACCACGCCGTAGTGGCGGTCCCCGCGCGGCAGCAGGGCGGTCGGGCCGGTATCGGTAAAGCGTTCGTAGGCACTGCCGTCCGGTGCCTTGGCCGCGCGGACGCGGGCCACGAACAGGGTCTGCGCATAGTCGTGCTCGGTCACCTCGATGCCCAGTGCTTCACGCACCGCGCTGCGGGTACCGTCGGCCCCGACCACCAGCCGGGCCCGCAGGCGACGTTCGCCGTCCGCCTCGGCGATGACCACCTCCCGGTAGCCGTCGCTGCCGGCGCCCAGCCCGACGAACCTGGCCGGGCGATAGCGGGTCAGGTGCTGCAGCTCGCCCAGCCGGGCTTCCAGTGCATCGCCAAAATCACGCGCCACCACCACCTGGCCGAACGCCTCGCGGCCGTAATCCTCCGCACGCATCACCACCCGGCCGAAATCCCCGGCGCGGCTGACATGGATGCGGCGGATCGGCCCGCCCGGGTTGCCCAGCCGCTGCATCACGCCCAGCGCGGTCAACGCGTTGACCGTGGCCGCGGCGAAACTGAGGTTGCGCTGGTCGAACACCGCCGGCAACGCCCCACCCGGCGTGGCTTCGACCAGGCCCACGTCCAGCCCCAGCCGGTCCAGCGCAATGGCCAGGCTGGCCCCGACCAGGCCACCACCCACAATCACTACGTCATGGTTCTTGCTCATCCCGCCATGATACGGGCTCACCCGCCCGCTTCGACCCCGGCCCGTCCGCCGCCGGACGCCGGTTCACCCCCAGTCCGGCTAGAATGGCCTCCTGATTAACGGGAACCGACCATCCATGACCGCCAACGTCCAACGTGCCTTCATCCTGTCCCTGCTCGTGCTGCTGATGGCCAGCACCCGCATCAACCATTTCGCGCCGATCCCCGACGCCTCCTGGGCGGTGTTCTTCATCGGCGGCTTCTACCTGCGCGACTGGACCCGCTGGGCCTTCCCGCTGCTGATGGCACTGGCGGTGGTGGTCGACTGGGCGGTGATCAGCAACCAGGGCATGAGCTTCTGGCAGCACTACTGCGTCTCGGCCGCCTACTGGATGCTGGTGCCGGCCTACTTCGCGATGTGGGCCGGCGGCATGCTGCTGCGCCGCTTCCACAAGGCTGCCAGCTGGCAGTCGCTGGGCCTGCTGGTGGCCAGCCTGGTCGGCTCGGTCGCGCTGTGCCACCTGATCGCGCAGGGCAGCTTCTACTGGATCAGCGCCTCGGTCGCCGACCCGACCGTCGCCGGCTGGGCCAAGAACTACGCCGACTGGCTGCTGCCCTACCTGCGCACCGCCGCCCTGTACACCGGCGCCGCCGCCCTGGTCCACGTCGTCGTGGAAGCCGTTGCCAAGCAGCCGGCCACCGGCCGCGTCGCCCACTGAGGGCGGCGTCGGCATGGGCAACCGTCTCTCCAGGATCTATACCCGCACCGGTGACGATGGCAGCACCGGCCTTGGCGATGGCAGCCGCACCGGCAAGGATTCGCTGCGGGTCAATGCCTACGGCACCGTCGACGAGGCCAACTCGGCCATCGGCGTGCTGCTGGCGGTCACCCTGCCCGACGACGTGCGGGCACTGCTGACCACCATCCAGCACCAGCTGTTCGACCTGGGCGGGGAGCTGTGCATCCCCGGCCACGCCGCCATCCACGCCGCCGACATCGACGCGCTGGAGCAGCATCTGGACCGCTACAACGACGACCTGCCGGCGCTGAAGGACTTCATCCTGCCGGCCGGCGGCGAAGCGGCTGCCCGCTGCCACCTGGCGCGCACCATCGTGCGCCGCGCCGAGCGCGAGACGGTGGCCCTGGCCCGCCAGGAAGACATCCGTGGCGAGGCGGTGCGCTATCTGAACCGCCTGTCCGACCTGCTGTTCGTGCTGGCCCGGGTGCTGGCCCGCGCCGACGGCCATGGTGAAGTGCTCTGGAACCACGAACGCCGGCGCGGCTGATCCCTCCTTCCCCCTCCCAGGACGCCGCGCAACGCGCGGCGCCGACGGTCCAGAGTGCGGCCATGCTGGTATTCACCCACCCCGCCTGCCTTGAACACGACCCCGGCATCGACCATCCGGAGTCCCCGGAGCGCCTGCACGCGGTGATCTCGGCGCTGCGCGCCGAATTCCCGGACCAGCTGGAATGGCGGCAGGCACCGGCGGCCAAGCTCGGCGAGCTGGCACGGGTACACAGCCGCGAACTGATCGACGACATGCTGCGCGCCCAGGTCGCCCCGCTGCGCCGCATCGACCTGGACACCTTCACCTCGCCCGGCTCGGCCAGCGCCGCCCTGCACGCCGCCGGCGCCGGGGTCGCCGCCGTGGACGCGGTGATGCTGGAGGACGACCGCCGCCACGTGTTCTGCGCGGTGCGCCCGCCCGGCCACCATGCCACCGCCGATACCGCGATGGGCTTCTGCCTGTTCAACAACATCGCCGTGGCCGCGGCCTATGCCCGCGACAAGTACGGCCTGGAACGCATCGCCATCGTCGATTTCGACGTCCACCACGGCAACGGCACCCAGGCCATCTTCGAGGCCGACCCCAAGGTGGCCTACTACAGCACCCACCAGTCGGGCCTGTTCCCGTTCTCCGGCAGCATGCGCGAGCGCGGCGTGGGCAACGTGTGCAACATCCTGCTGCCGCCGGGCAGCGGCGGCTTCCGCTTCCGCAACACTTGGGCCGACGACATGCTGCCGCAGATCGAAGCCTTCCAGCCCCAGCTGTTGTTCATTTCCGCCGGCTTCGACGCCCACATGCGCGACCCGCAGGCCGACCTGATGGTCGAGACCGAGGATTTCGGCTGGCTGACCCGTGAGCTGGTCACCCTGGCCGAGCGCCACGGCAGCGGACGGGTGGTATCGATGCTGGAGGGCGGCTACGACCTGCAGGCCCTGCGCGAATGCAGCGTCGCCCATGTCCAGGCCCTGCTGCCATCGGCCTGATGGATGAACCCGACCCGGCTCCGCCGGGTGCCCTTCATTGCCCCCATGCAGGCGATGCGGCAAGCTAGCGACCGTTTTCCCCCAGAATCCGAACCGCGTGCGCCGAGCCTTCCGCCTGCTTCCCCTGCCCCTGGGTATCGCCATCTGTCTGCCCGCGATGGCCGATGACAAGCCCGTGAACTGGGGGCTGTGCCCGGCCACCGAGTCCCTGCCCGCCTTCGAGGAGGCCCCCCAGGCCGACCCGAAAAGCGCGGCCAACCGCGAGCAGTTGCCGACTGACATCGAAGGCAACGAGCTGACCGGCACCACCGTGATCCCCGAATACCAGGGCAACGTGGTGCTCAAGCGCGGCGACCAGTTCATGGGCACCGACAGCCTGCGCCTGGACACCGAAAGCGGTAACTACATCGCCGAGGGCAACGTCCGCTATTCGGACTCCTCGATCCGCATGGTCGCCGAGCGGGCCGAAGGCAACCAGGAAACCGACACCCACAAGATCAGCAACATCCAGTACCAGCTGGTCTCGCGGCGCGGCAACGGTGGTGCCGAGTCGATCGACCTGCAGGGCTCGGTCGGCCAGATGCACCATTCCACCTACACCACCTGCGACCCCTCGCAGCCGGTGTGGAAGCTGGTGGCCCCGCAGATCGAGGTGGACAACGAGGAAGGCTTCGGCACCGCCCGCAATGCCGTGCTGCGCATCGGCAAGGTGCCGGTGCTGTACGCGCCGTGGTTCAAGTTCCCGATCGACGACCGCCGCCAGACCGGCCTGCTGTATCCCAAGCTCAGCATGTCCGGCCGCAATGGCTTCGACTACGAGCAGCCGATCTACTTCAACCTGGCACCGAACTACGACGACACGCTGAGCCCGCGCTACATGAGCAAGCGCGGCCTGATGCTGGAGAACGAGTTCCGTTACCTGTACAGCGGCGGCAAGGGCCAGCTGGAGACGGCCTACCTGCCCAACGACTCGCTGCGCGACAAGGACCGCGGGCGCATCCAGTACAGCGGGTACCACAACATCGACAGCCACTGGCAGGCCCGCGCCAACCTGGGCTGGGTCAGCGACGAGCGCTACGTGGAGGACTTCTCCAACCGCCTGCTCGGCATCACCTCGTCCAACCTGCAGAGCACCATCGGCCTGTACGGCTCCGGCCGCAGCTGGACCGCCGGGGTGATGGCCGACCACTGGCAGCTGACCGACTACACCCTGACCGAGAGCTCCTTGGCCTACAACCGTGAGCCGCGCTTCTTCGGCACCTGGGACGAGAGTTTCGGCCGCTGGTTCGAAGCTGGCGTCTACGCCGAGGCGGTGCGCTTCACCCACGACGACGTCCACCTCAAGACCCAGAACGCCGATGGCGAGTACGAACGCACCGGTGTCGTAAGGCCGATGTACGGCGGCTCGCGCCTGGACATCAAGCCCTACGTGTCGATGCCGCTGGCCGGTGCCTCCTGGTACATCACCCCGACCCTGGCCTGGCGCTACACCGCCTACCAGCTGGACCGCGGAATGGTCGCCAACGGCGCGGACCGCACCCCGACCCGCAGCCTGCCGATCACCACCGTGGACGCCGGCCTGTTCTTCGACCGCGAGACCTCGCTCGGGGGCAAGTCCTACCTGAACACGCTGGAGCCGCGGATCTTCTACCTGAACACCCCGTACCGCGAGCAGAGCAACCTGCCGCTGTTCGATACCCGTGCGTTCACCTTCAGCTGGGGCCAGCTGTTCCGCGACAGCCGCTACACCGGCGCCGACCGCCAGAACGACGCCAACCAGCTGACCACCGCCCTGACCACGCGCCTGATCCGCCAGGAGGATGGCCGCGAGAAGCTGTCGGCGAGCATTGGCCAGATCACCTACTTCGACGACTCCCGCGTCACCCTGAACAGTGGCGAGGCGCCGGTCGAGCAGGGCAACTCGGCGTGGGTGGCCGACGTCAACTGGGCGCTCACCGACCGCTGGACGCTGGGCAGCACCTACCAGTGGAACCCGAAATACGGCAAGGAAGACCTGGCCAGCGTCCGCGCCCGCTACCTGATGCCGGGCGACGGCGTGGTCAACCTGAGCTACCGCTACCGCCGCAACCCGAACAACGGTACCGACCAGCTCGAACAGGCCGACCTGTCCTTCCTGTACCCGATCAACCCCACCTGGAGCGTGGTCGGCCGCTATTACTACTCCCTGCTGGACAACAAGCCGCTGGAAATCATCGGCGGCGTGCAGTGGGACAGCTGCTGCCTGACGGTCCGCGCCCTGGCCCGTCGCTACGTCCGCAACCGCGACGGCGACCTGGACAACTCCTTCCAGATCGAGTTCGTGCTCAAGGGCCTGAGCTCGGTCGGGCAGGACACAGACCGCACCTTGCGCCGTGCTATTCTCGGCTACAACCGAGACGACCTGTACCTCGTTCCGCCGAGCAACATCGAGGCGAACGATGACGACTACGATCCGAACCAGATTCCATGACCAAGACCCTTTCTGCAGTCCTCGCCAGCGTGCTGGCGCTTTCCGGCGTGTCCGCCCCGGCCGTTGCCCAGCAGCAGCCGCTGGATCGCATCGCCGCCATCGTTGATGAGGACGTGATCCTGCAGAGTGAGCTGCAGCGGGCGGTCAACAACATCAAGGGCCAGTACGCCGGCCGCGAAGCCCAGCTGCCGCCCGAAGCGGTGCTGGAGCGCCAGGTGCTCGAGCGCCTGGTGCTGGTCAAGCTGCAGGTCGCCCGTGCCGAGGGCAGCGGCATCCGCGTCGGCGACGAGGAGCTCAACCACGCCATCGGCAGCATCGCCCAGCAGAACGGCACCACCGTGGACGGCCTGCGCCAGCGCCTGGCCCAGGACGGCATCGGCTTTACCGACTTCCGCAACTCGGTGCGTGAGGAAATCATCACCCAGCGCCTGCGCCAGAGCTTCGCGCAGAGCCGCATCAGCGTCAGCGAAGGCGAAGTGGACGCGGCCCTGGCCCAGCAGAATGCCGGCGGCGCGCAGTACCACCTGGCGCACATCCTGGTCGCCCTGCCCGAAGGCGCCAACGCCGAGCAGATCGCCACCGGCCAGAGCAAGGTGGACGGCATCAAGAACCTGCTGGACAAGGGCGAGCTGGACTTCGCCGCGGCGGCAGTGCGCTACTCCGACAGCCCCAACGCGCTGGAAAGCGGCGACCTGGGCTGGCGCAGCCTGGATGAAATCCCCAGCGCGTTCTCCAACCAGATCAAGAACATGAAGGCCGGCGACGTGCTCGGCCCGATCCGCGGCCCCAGCGGCTTCCAGCTGCTCAAGCTGGTGGAAGTGCGTGAAGCCGGGGCCGGCGGCGGCTCCGCCGCGCAGGTCACCGAGTTCCACGCCCGCCACATCCTGGTGCGCATCACCGACCAGGTGGACGAGGCGGCAGCCAAGGCCAGGATCGACACCCTGCGCGCCCGCATCGCCGGCGGCGCCGACTTCCAGGCCGTGGCCAAGGAGTCCTCCGACGATGCCAACAGCCGTGGCCAGGGCGGTGACCTGGGCTGGTTCCCGGCCGATGCCTTCGGCCCGGACTTCGGCAAGCAGATCGAAGGCGTCAGCGATGGTGGCGTGACCGCACCGTTCCGCACCGATGCCGGCTGGCACATCGTGCAGCGCGTGGGTACGCGCCAGACCGATGTCACCGACGACAACAAGCGCGCGCAGATCCGTGACCAGATCGGTCGCCGCAAGCTCGACGATGAGTACAACCGCTTCCTGCAGGAGCTGCGTGGCGATGCCTACGTCAGCTTCCGCAGCGGCGACCGCGCCGAAGGCACCGCCGAGCCGGCCGCCGAACCGGCCAAGCCGTAAGCCATGCTTCCCCAGCTCGCTCTGGTCCCGGGCGAGCCCTCCGGGATCGGCCCGGAACTGTGTATCCGCCTTGCCCAACAGCCGCGCAGTGATTGCCGGCTGTTGGCGTTTGCGGACCCGCAAACCCTGCGCGACGCCGCTGCCGCGCTGCAGCTGCCGCTGCAACTGCTGCCCGAACACGCCCGGGCCCAACAGCCCGGTGACCTGCGCCTGCGCCCGGTCGCCAATGCCGTCCCCAGCCGCTTTGGACACGCCGACCCACGCAACGCGCGCGCGGTGATCGATGCCTTGCACGGGGCCGGGCAAGCCTGCCTGGACGGCGCGCTCGATGGCGTGGTGACCGGCCCAGTGCACAAGGCCGTCATCAACGACGGCGGCATCGCCTACAGCGGCACCACCGAGTTGCTGGCCCAGCAGGCCGGGGTCGAGGTGGTGATGATGCTGGCCAACGACATCGTCCGCGTCGCGCTGACCACCACCCACCTGCCGCTGCGCGAGGTCGCCGACGCGATCACCGCAGACGGCCTGCGCAAGGTCATCCTCACCACCCATCGCGCGCTGCGCCGTGACTTCGGCCTGGCCGAGCCCCGCATCGCGGTGCTCGGGCTGAACCCGCACGCCGGCGAGGATGGCCATCTGGGCCGCGAGGAGCTGGACGTGATGATCCCGCTGCTGGACCAGCTGCGCGCCGAGGGCATCCCCCTGATCGGCCCGCTGCCGGCCGATACCGCCTTCCTGCCGGCCAAGCTGGCCGGTTTCGACGCCGTGCTGGCCATGTACCACGACCAGGGCTTGCCGGTGCTCAAGTACAGCGGCTTCGAACAGGCCACCAACATCACCCTCGGCCTGCCCTACCCGCGCGTGGCGGTGGACCACGGCACCGCGCTGGACCTGGCCGGCAAGGGCATCGCCGACCCCTCCAGCCTGTTCGCCGCCACGGAACTGTGCGCCAGGCTGGCCGCACAACGTAAAATCACCGCATGAATTCCTCCCATCCCCCGCGCGCCGGCGCAGGTTTCACCGCGCCGGCGAAGAAGCAGCTGGGCCAGCACTTCCTGGCCGACACGCATTACGTCGAAAAGATCGTGATGGCGGTCAACCCGAAGGACGGCGACCGCCTGGTCGAGATCGGCCCGGGCCAGGGTGCCATCACCTTCCCGCTGCTGCGCCGCCACCCGAAGCTGACCGTCATCGAGTTCGACCGCGACCTGATCGCACCGTTGACCGAGGCCGCCGCGCCATTGGGTGAGCTGACCATCGTCCACCGCGACGTGCTGCAGGTCGATTTCACCGCGCTGGCCGCTGGCGGAAAGATCCGCCTGGTCGGCAACCTGCCCTACAACATTTCCTCGCCGATCCTGTTCCATGCACTGGAGCACGCCGCGGCGATCTCGGACATGACCTTCATGCTGCAGAAGGAAGTGGTCGACCGCATGGCCGCCGGCCCGGGCAGCAAGGTCTATGGCCGCCTGAGCGTGATGCTGCAGGCCTGGTGCGAGGTGACGTCGCTGTTCGTGGTGCCGCCAGGCGCGTTCCGGCCACCGCCGAAGGTGGACTCTGCCGTGGCCCGACTGGTGCCGCGCGACCCCGCCACAATCGGCATCGATGACCCCAGACGCTTCGCCGAGGTGGTCAAGGCCGCCTTCGGGCAACGCCGCAAGACGCTGCGCAACGCCCTCAACGGCGTCATCGACGAAGCCGGCTTCGCCGCCGCCGGGGTCCGCAGCGACGCCCGCGCCGAACAGCTGGAAGTGGCCGATTTCATCCGACTTGCGAACGTACCGCACGCCTGAGTGCGACATCTGCGCAAACCGATCACCTGCTTTTGCTTACACTCCCCCCATGGAAGAATCCCGCCACTACGCGATCGAGATCGAGGTTTCCCCTCGTTTCATCGACGACCAGTCGGCCCCTGAAGACGGGCGCTTCGCGTTCGCCTACACGATCCGCATCCAGAACCGCGGCAGCGTCCCCGCGCGGCTGATCAGCCGCCATTGGCGCATCACCGACGGCGAGGGCCGGGTCGAGCACGTCGACGGCGACGGCGTGGTCGGCGAACAGCCACGGCTGCGCCCGGGCGAGGAGTTCAGCTATACCTCCGGCGTCATGATCGGCACCGAGTACGGCACCATGCAGGGCCACTACGACATGCTCGCCGACGACGGCACCGAGTTCGCCGCGCCGATCGCACCGTTCGTGCTGTCCATCCCAAGGACGCTGCACTGATGGCGACCTGGGCAATCGGCGACCTGCAGGGCTGTTACGACGTCACCCAGTCGCTGCTGGAGAAGATCAACTTCGACCCCGCCGCAGACCGGCTCTGGTTCTGCGGCGACCTGGTCAACCGTGGCGGGCAATCGCTGGAGACCCTGCGCCTGGTGCATTCGCTGCGCGAGCAGAGTGTGGTGGTGCTGGGCAACCATGACCTGTCGCTGCTGGCCATCGGCGCCCGCAGCGAAGAGGAGCAGCGCAAGGTCAACCCGGACCTGCAGCGCATCGTGCTGGCCGAGGATCGCGACACCCTGCTCGACTGGCTGCGCCTGCAGAAGCTGGTGCACGCCGACCGCGAACTGGGCTGGATGATGTTCCATGCCGGGCTGGCGCCGAAGTGGACCGTCGCCCTGGCCGAGAAGCATGCCCGCGAGGTCGAGCAGCAACTGCACGGCAACGGCTACCGCAAGCTGTTCCGCAACATGTACGGCGACAAGCCGGCCTGGTCGCCGGGGCTGAGCGGCTATGACCGTTCGCGCGCGATCATCAACATCTTCACCCGCATGCGCTACTGCACCCCCAGTGGCCGCATCGGCATGGAGGACAAGGGCACGCCCGGCACCCAACCGCAGGGCATGTACCCCTGGTTCGAAGTACCCGGCCGCGTGGAGCGCGAGCTGAAGATGGTCTGCGGCCACTGGTCGGCGCTGGGCCTGACCATCACCCAGGGCGTGCACGCCATCGATACCGGTGCGGTCTGGGGCGGCAAGCTCACCGCGCTGCAGCTGGACAGCGAGGACCTGCGCGTGGTGCAGGTGCCGGGCCGTGACGTACCCGCGCCGGTCCCCGGTGCGCATCCGCCGCGCAAACCCAAGCCGGAGCGCCCGGCCGAGCCCCGCGGCGAGCAGCCCGCGCGCGGCGAACCGCGCCGTCGCCCGCGCCGTCGGCGACCGGGTGCGGGTAATGGCAGTGGCAACAATGCCGGCACCAACGGCGCTCCGCCCACCGTCGGGCCGGGTGAATGATCCGCGGGCCATCAGCCCTGCTGCTGATGGCCTCCGCCCTGCTTGGCGCCTGCCGGCAGGAAGTCCCCCACTCCACTGAACTGCCGCCTTCGCGTGCCCAGGCACCGGCGGTCACGTCCGTACCGCTGGTGGCCGCGGCACGTGCGCAGGTCGGCGTGACCGTGCGTTACGACCCGGCCTACTTCGCATTGGCCTATCCCGAAGGCGATCCTCCACGGGACCGTGGGGTCTGCACCGACGTGGTGGTACGCGCATTGCGCGGGGTCGGCATCGACCTGCAGGCGCGCATCCATGCGGACATGCGCGCGCACTTTTCCGAGTACCCCCCGCTATGGGGCCTGTCGCGCACGGACCGCAACATCGACCACCGACGCGTGCCCAACCAGATGCGCTGGATGCAGCGCCAGGGTTGGGAACTGCCGATCAGCACGCAACCGGGCGACTACGCTCCCGGCGACATCGTCGCGTGGAAGCTCAACGGTAATGGCCTGCTGCACGTGGGCATCGTGTCCGATCGCCTGATGGACGATGGCACGCCGCTGGTGCTGCACAACATCGCGCGCGGCACGCAGGAGGAAGACCTGTTGTTCCGGCACACGATCATTGGGCATTACCGGATGCCGGGTTAAGGCAAAGGCTTACCCCTCCCCAGCCCTCCCCTTGGCTGCGCCAAAGGGAGGGGGCGTATCCTGCGAGCGTTCAGATCATCGCCGTGCGAGCGTCGTTCGGATCACCGCCCTGCGAGCGCTCAGATCATCGCGCAGCCGCTGTTGCCCCCTCCCTTTGGCGCAGCCAAGGGGAGGGTTGAGGAGGGGTTCGTTGTTCCGGCAACCTGAAACGGCGCCGGCTTCGCGGCCGAGGCCGCGCCTACCGGCGGATGTAGTGGGCGAAGCGGAACGCGTAGGCGTGCCGCGCATCGGCCGCGTGCGGCTGGCTGTCCACTTCCTGCCACTGGGCCGGGTCCACGGCCGGGAAATGCGTATCGGCCACCACCTCGGCGTCCACCCAGGTCAGGTACAGGTCGGTGGCCTGATCGATCAGCAATCGGTAGATCTCACCCCCGCCGATCACGCACAGTTCGGACGCGCCTTGCGCCAGCGCGATGGCCTGCGCCTGCTGCAGCGATGCCACCGCCTGCATGCCCTCGAACGGCACCTGGCCGCTGCGGGTCAGCACCAGGTTGGTCCGTCCCGGCAGCGCGCGACCGAGCGACTGCGCGGTCCTGCGCCCCATCAGGATCGGCTTGCCCAGCGTGAGCATCTTGAAGTGCCTGAAATCATCCGGCAGGTGCCACGGCATGCCGTTGTCCTGGCCGATGCCGCGATTGCGGTCCAGCGCGGCGATCATCGACAGCCGCAGCTGCACCGGGGTTGCCGCTTCGCCGTTCGCCGTTCCCATCCCCTGGCTCACACCGCCACCGGTGCCTTGATCGCCGGGTGCGGGTCGTAGCCGTCGATACGGATGTCCTCGAAACGGAAACCGAACAGGTCGGTGACCTCCGGGTTCAACCACAGCGTCGGCAGCGCGCGCGGCGCACGCGACAACTGTTCGCGCGCCTGCTCGTAGTGGTTCGAATACAGGTGCGCATCACCCAGCGTGTGCACGAAATCGCCCACGCCCAGGCCGGTGGCCTGCGCCACCATGTGGGTCAGCAACGCGTAGCTGGCGATGTTGAACGGCACGCCGAGGAAGATGTCGCCGCTGCGCTGGTACAACTGGCAGCTGAGCTTGCCGTCGACCACGTAGAACTGGAACAGGTTGTGGCAGGGCATCAGCGCCATCTGCGACAACTCGCCCACGTTCCATGCGCTGACCACCAGCCGGCGCGAATCCGGGTTGCGCTTGATCTCCTCGACCAACCACTGCATCTGGTCGATCTCGCGCCCGTCGGCGGTGGCCCAGCTGCGCCACTGCTTGCCGTAGACCGGGCCGAGGTCGCCGTTGGCATCGGCCCACTCGTCCCAGATCCGCACGTTGTTGTCCTTCAGGTAGGCGATGTTGGTATCGCCCTTCAGGAACCACAGCAGCTCGTGGATGATCGAGCGCAGGTGCAGCTTCTTGGTGGTGACCAGCGGGAAGCCTTCGTTGAGGTCGAAGCGCATCTGCCAGCCGAACACGCTGCGCGTGCCGGTGCCGGTGCGGTCGGACTTCTCGCTGCCGTGCTCGAGCACGTGCCGCAGCAGATCCAGGTAGGGCTTCACGCTTTTTCCTCCAGCGGCAGGACCGGCTGCAGCACCGGGGCACGGCGCGACATCACCAGCAGGATCACGCCCAGCGCGATCAGCGGCAGGCTCAGGATCTGGCCACGGGTCAGCCAGTCAAACGCCACGTAGGCGCCGTTGTCGGGCATGCGCACGAACTCGACCAGGAAACGGAAGGCGCCGTACATCAACGCGAACAGGCCGGACACGGCGTAACGCGGGCGCGGCTTCATCGAGTACAGCCACAGCACCACGAACATCACCAGCCCTTCCAGCACCGCTTCATACAACTGCGAGGGATGGCGCGCGTACTGGGTGAGCAGCCCGGCGGCGAAGTCCTGCTTGATCTGCGCGGCCGACATCAGCTGCTCCATCGTCGGCAGGCCCGCCGGCACGTCCTTCAACGGCGAATGCGGGAACACCACGCCCCAGCCGGAATGGGTGAACTTGCCCCACAACTCACCGCCGACGAAATTGCCCAACCGGCCGAAGCCCAGGCCCAGCGGCACCAGCGGTGCGACGAAATCAATGGTGTCGAAGAAGTGCTGGCGCTGCTTGCGCGTCCACCACCAGCCGGCGATCAGCACGCCGAGCAGGCCGCCATGGAAGCTCATGCCGCCTTCCCATACACGCAGCAGCAGCAACGGGTTATGCAGGAACTCGGCGGTGGCATAGAACAGCATGTAGCCGATGCGCCCGCCCAGCACCACGCCGAGCATGGCGTAGAACAGCAGGTCCGAAAAACCGTTCATGCTCACGCCCGGCAGGCGCCCGGCGAGGATCCGCTGCCGGCCCAGCCACCAGGCGGCGCCGAAGCCCAGCAGATACATGATGCCGTACCAGTGCACCGAGATCGGCCCCAGGCTGAAGGCGATGGGGTCTATGTCATGGAGATAGATCATGAAGGCACTGTCTGGCGAACGAAGTCCTATTCTCGGGGCTGCATTCCCTGCGTCAACCGCCCACTCAGCCAAGCAGCTGCGGGCGGTCAGGCAACTCGTTGCCGCGTGGTCGGTCCGGGTCGGCGGGAAAGTGCCGGGCCAGCAGCTGCGAGACCTCGGCCACGGCGGCCAGCACGGCCGCCTCGCGGTCGCCACTGCCCAGGTGCACGCGCAGGTGCTCGCAGACCTGCTGCCACTGCCCGGCCTCGATGCGGCCCGACAGGCCGCGGTCGGGCACGATCTCGATGGCGTGGTCGGCCAGCAGCAGGTAGATCAGCACCCCGTTGTTGGCCTCGGTGTCCCAGGTGCGCAGCACCGCGAAGGCATGCTCGGCACGCTGCCGGGCATCCACGCCCCGCCACAGCATCGGCAAGGACAGGTCCGACTCCACGGCGAACATCACCTGGCCGCCGTGCTGGCGCTCACCGTCGGCGATGGCCCGGGCGATCCGCTCCAGACTGGCTTCCGGGAAGACCGCATGGGCCGAGGGCGAAAACACATGGCGCAACCAGCGCATCACCAGCTCCCCGAGGCGCCACCGCCTCCCGATCGCCCGCCGCCGCCGGACCAGCCACCACCGCCGCCGAAGCCTCCGCCACCGCCAAAGCCCCCGCTCCCCCAGCCCCCGCCCCCGCCGCGGGCGAAGCCGCCGGAAGCCCTGCCGAAGGAGAAGAACAGCGCGGCGAAGGCCGCCATCACGCCATTGGCCAGCGTCAGCAGCAGCGCACCGGCAAGCCCGGCCAGCACCGCGGCAAGCAAGCCCCGCACCGCCTTGGGCTGCCGCGCCAACAGCAGGCGCATCAGCACCGCGGCAACCACGCCGATGCCGATCGCGAACAGGAAGCTGTCCTCGCCGCCGTCCCTGCGCCCGCGGTTGCTGCTGACCTGGGCCGGCAGCTGCTCGCCATCAATCAGCTTGACCAGCACCCCTGTGGCGGCGGTGATGCCGCCGGCATAGTCGTCCTGGCGGAAATGCGGCACCAGGTACTCCTGGATCACCCGGTTGGCGATGGCATCGGGGATCGCCCCTTCCAGCCCGTAGCCGGGCTCGATGCGTACCCGCCGGTCGTCCTTGGCCACCACCAGCAACACCGCGTCATCCACGCCCTTGCGCCCGACCTTCCATTCGTCGAAGACGCGGGTGGTGTACTGGGCGATGTCCTCGGGCTGGGTGGTGGGCACGATCAACACCTGCAGCTGGCTGCCCTTGCGCTGCTGCAGGGCCAGCGCCTGCTGCTCGAGTGCCTGCTTCTGCGCTGTGTCCAGGGTGCCGGTGGCGTCCACCACCGGCGAGTCCAGCGGCGGGATCGGTGCCCGTTGCTGGGCCACCGCCACGCCTGCCCAGCCCACGCCAAGCAGGCACAGCAACAGCCACAGCCGCGGCAGCAGGCCGGTCATCGGCACGAACTCACTGCGCCGGCGCAGGCGCCGGTTGCGGTGCCGGCGGCTGCGGCTGCTGGTTGCCGAAGTTGACCGCCGGCGGCTGGGCGATCTGTGCCTCGTTCTCCACGCTGAAATTCGGCTTGGCCGCATAGCCGAACATCTTGGCGGTGATCACCTGCGGGAACGAGCGGATGTAGGTGTTGTAGTCCTGCACCAGCTGGATGTAGCGGCCGCGGGCCACAGTGATGCGGTTCTCGGTGCCTTCCAGCTGCGCCTGCAGGTCACGGAAATTCTGGTCCGACTTCAGCGTCGGGTAGTTCTCGCTGACCACCAGCAGCCGCGACAGCGCGCTGCCCAGCTCGCCCTGGGCCTGCTGGAACTGGGCCAGCGAGTCGGCATCGTCGGCGTTGACCTGGATCTGGCCGACCTTGGCGCGGGCGTTGGTGACCTCGGTCAGCACCTGGCGCTCCTGCTGGGCGTAACCCTGCACGGTGTTGACCAGGTTGGGGATCAGGTCGGCGCGGCGCTTGTACTGGTTCAGCACCTCGGACCAGCCGGCCTTGACCGCCTCGTCCTTCTGCTGGATGGCGTTGTAGCCACACCCGGAAATGGAGATTGCCGCCACGACGAGCAGCATCAAGCGGAGGAACTGGCGCATGGTCGGGTCCTTGGACGTCGGAGTGCCGAGCATGCCACGGCCGGGGTGCAGCGTGTGCCAAAGCAAAGGGCCGGCAATGCCGGCCCTTTGTGATTCGTTTACCAGTCTTCCGAACCCGGTACGTGGTGCTGCTTGGCGTTGCGCCGCATCAGCAGGTTCAGCCACTCGACCAGGACCGAGAAGCCCATCGCCGCGTAGATGTAGGGCTTGGGCACGTGGACATCGAAGCCGTCCAGCACCAGCACCGTGCCGACCATCAGGATGAAGGCCAGCGCCAGCAGCTTCACGGTCGGGTTGGCGTCGATGAAGCGGCCCAGCGGGTTGGCCGCCAGCAGCATCACCGCCACCGACAGCAGCACCGCGCAGACCATCACCGGCACGTGGTCGGCGATGCCGACGGCGGTGATCACCGAGTCCAGCGAGAACACGATGTCGATCACCGCGATCTGCGCGATCACCATGCCGAACGCGGCCGAGGCCTTGGTGGTGGTCGGGTCGGCGTCTTCACCGCCACTGACCAGCTCGCGGATTTCCTTGATGCCCTTGTAGAGCAGGAACAGGCCGCCGACGATCAGCACCAGGTCGCGGATGGAGATGCCCATCCCGGCGATGGTGAACAGGTTGTTCTCCATGTGCGCCAGGTAGGCCAGCGAGATCAGCAGCAGGATGCGGGTGATGCAGGCCACCGCGATGCCGACGCGACGCGCCAGCGGGCGCTTGTGCTCGGGCAGGCGCCCCACCGCGATGGAGATGAACACCAGGTTGTCGATGCCCAGCACGATTTCCAGCGCACTGAGCATGAACAGCGTGACCCATACGTTCGGGTCGGCAAGAAACTCAAAAGACATGCACGCAATCCTTCAATAGAACCCAACTACCCCGCGCCACCCGACGCGTGGTTTCAGAAAAGACGGGGAACCAGCAACAGGCCCCAGCACACCAGCACGTTCATCATCAGCACGAATACCGCCGCCGAGCCCATGTCCTTGGCGCGGCCGGCCAGCACGTGGTACTCCGGGCCATAGCGCTCGATCACGGCCTCGATGGCCGAATTGGCCAGCTCCATGGCCAGCACCAGCAGCATCGAGCCGATCATCAGGACCTGCTCGACCGGGGTCTGCCCCAGCCACAGCGCCACCGGGGTGAGGACCACGAACAGGTAGACCTCCAGGCGGAACGAGGACTCGTGCAGCCAGGCCGCGCGCAGGCCCTGCCAGGACCACTGGGCCGCCTTGAAGATGCGGCCCGGGCCGCGCGGCATGTGGCCGGTCTGGTCAGCCATGGCACACCTTGCCAGTCGTCGCGCCACGGCGCGGCGGGTACAGATCAAACAGGGGAGCTGCCATGAACGATGACACCGGTTGCGGATAGGCAATAGGCAATTTTGCCACATCTGCCCGTTCACTTCCCGGAACCGGCCGCCGCTCAGCTGAAGCGCACCACCGCCACGGTGCCCTGCCCCTCCCGGCTGTCCAGGCTGATCTGCCAGCAGCAGCGTTCGCACAGCCGCCGGACGATGCTCAGGCCCAGTCCCAGCGAATTGCCGTGCTCGCCGCGGACGAACGGCTCGAAGGCCCGTGACAGGGCATCGGGCGACATCCCGACGCCGGTGTCGCGCACCGTCAACTGGCCGTGGGACACCGTGACCTCGACCAGGCCGACGTCGGTATAGGTACAGGCGTTGCGCAGCAGGTTGCCGACCACCACGTGCATCACCCGCGGTGGCGCCAGCAGCGGGTGGCGGCCGTCGATGGACACCCGCAGCTCCACCGGCTTGCCGCGCAGCAGCTCCTCGGCCAACCCGGCCTCGTAGCGGACCAGGTCGCCGACATCGAACCATTCCGATTGCGGCTCCACGTCCACTTCCCGGGCCAGCAGCAGGAAGGCATCGATCACCGCCTCCATGTCGCGCCCGGCGCGCTGGATCCGCTGCAGGCTGCGCTGCAGGCGCGGGGTCAGCTCGGGGTCGGCCAGGGCCATGTCGCTGGCCATCCGGATCACCGTCAACGGGGTCCGCAGTTCGTGGCTGGCATCGCGGGTGAAGTTGCGTTCGCGGGCCACGTGCGCGGCCACGCGCCCGGCCATCGCATGCAGTGCCAACGCCAGCTGCAGGCTTTCGCCCTTGACCTCGGCCGGCAACCGCTCCGGTGCCAGCTCCCCGGCATCGGGCCGGCGCGGGTCCCACTGCGACACCCTGCGTGCCAGCCAGTTCACCGGCCAGACCAGGCGCCGCGAGACCCGGTAAGTCCGCCACGACACCGCGTAGATCACGATCAGTACCAGCAGTACCGGCACCACGCCGAACCAGAACGCATTGCGCTCGGTCTGCGAGCGCTCCAGCACCAGGTACAGCCGCCCGGCCGGCTGCGGGTCGACCAGCACCCGCTGGCTGCTGGCCTTGAGTTCATGGAACCCCGGGGAAAGCGTGCGCAGGGCGACCGGAATGCCATCGGGTGGCTGCCCGTGCAGCCACAGGTAACCCTGCAGGGTGTGGGTGTCGGGAGGTGGCTTGCCCGGGTGTTTGGCCCGCGCCTGCCAGTAGTGGGCCGCCTCTTCCTGCAGCTTCACTTCTTCCAGCCCGTGCCGGATCACCTGCGTCACCAGGTAGCCGCCCACCAGGACCGCCAGGCTCACCAGCAGCGCCTGAAGGATGAATGCGATCCTGATTTTGCGCGACAACCCGTAAGGCATCTGCCTCCCCCCGAAGCACGCGTGATTATAAGGATGCCCGCCCACCGGCCGACGCGCGTCCTGGTACGAAAAGGCCGTCGCGCCCCCAAAGGCGCGACGGCCTGCTCATTGTCCGGTCACCGCATGTGCCTCAGCCCATCGGCTGGCCGATGTCCGCGATGCGGTATCCGGCGCTTTGTACGGTATGCAGCAGCGGGCGATCAAACGGCTTGTCGATGATCTTGCGCAGGTTGTACAGGTGGCTGCGAAGGGTGTCGGAGTCCGGCAGGCCATTGCCCCAGATCTCCCGCTCGATCTCCTGGCGGGTCACCACGCGCGGCGACTCGCGCATCAGGATGGTCAGCAGGCGCAGGCCGATCGGGGAGAGCTGCAGCTCGCTGCCGGCGCGGGTGGCGCGCATGCTGACCGGGTCCAGCACCAGGTCGGCCACTTTCAGCACCTCGGCACCCACCTGGCGACGCTCGCGGCGGATCAACGCACGCAGGCGCGCTTCCAGTTCCTGGATCGCGAAGGGTTTGGTCAGGTAGTCGTCGGCGCCGTATCCCAGCCCGGTGAGCTTGTCGTCCAGCGTGTCGCGCGCGGTCAGCATGAGCACCGGCGTGGACTTGCGTGCCTCGTTGCGCAACCGGCGGCAGACCTCGATGCCGTCCAGCCGTGGCAGCATCAGGTCCAGCACCACCACGTCGTAGCTGTTCTCGGCCGCCAGGCGGTAGCCGTCCAGACCATCGACCGCGTAATCAACCTCAAACCCCTTGCCTTCCAGGTACTCACCGATCATTTCGGAGATGTTGCGGTTGTCTTCGACAACCAGTACCAGGCCGGACGATTCCTTTGTCTGTCGCATGGAGCCTCCTCAGTCTTCAGCTTTGTGAAACATGACGTACCCCGGGTAGATACCGCGTGAAGACGGCATGTGCCAATTGGTTGCCTCGGAAACCATTAGAGCCCGCCGATGAAGGCCGGCTCACGGCCTTCGGCCCTAAGCTATCGGCCCCTCACGACGAATCTGCACATGGCCGCGATGCCTTTCACCGCCTACCTGTACCCGGTGCTGCTGTTGATCGCCAGCAACGTATTCATGACCGTCGCCTGGTACGGCCACCTGAAGTTCAAGACCGCGCCGCTGATGACGGTGATCCTGGTCAGCTGGGGCATCGCCTTCTTCGAGTACTGCCTGCAGGTGCCGGGCAACCGGCTTGGCAGCGCGGTGTATTCCGCGCCGCAGCTCAAGGGCATGCAGGAAGTGATCACCCTGCTGGTGTTCGCGGTGTTCTCGGCCGTGTACCTGGGCCAGCCGCTGAAGTGGAACCATTGGGCCGCGTTCGGCCTGATCGTGGTCGCGGCGCTGTTGATGTTCAAGGAGTAAGGCGCCCCGGACAGCAGGAGCGCCTTCAAGCACGAAGCCGGTACCGCATTGGCCGAGGCGATTCCTGCAATTGCAGGCCTTGCCGGCTTCGCGGCCAGGTCCGCTCCTACGGGGCGGGCTCGACGAACTGCACGAACACCGCGTCGATCTTCGCGGTGTCCACGGCCGCACCGCCCTGCACGGCCTCGGCCTGCTCGAACAGCGGGATGATCATCGCCATGCCGTCCAGCTTGGTCTTCAGGTGCACGCCCGGCGCCTTGTCCAGGTGGGCCGCCCAGCGCTGGCGCACCTGCGCCCAGAAGCCGGCGGTCGCCTTCCAGTAGTCCAGCGCCGGGGTGAAGTCGACCTCGGTGGTCCTGATGTAATCGTTGAAGCCGAACTCGCGGGCGATCTCCACCTGGCTGCCGTCGGCGTTGCGCTGCACCTTGGTGTTGAACTGCTCGTGGGTCCAGCCATTGGGCGTGAGCGTGTGCCGGTTAACCACCGCCAGCGCGTTGTAGTCGCTGCGCTTGGTGTACTCACGGCGCGGCAACGGGCGCCAGCTCAGGTCGCTGGTCCAGGTCGGCACGTTGTTGTCGTAGGTCCACTTGCCGGTGCCGCAGTAGCGCGGGGCGTCGCTGACTTCGTAGACGCACTGCGTCCAGGCGCCCTGGTTCAACGTGGCATCCACCGGCCGCACCTGCCAGGTCTGGTCGGCGCTGAACTCGAAGCGGCTCGGTGCCTGGTACACCCAGTCCTGGCGCCAGTGCTTGGTCACGTGCCCGCTCTTGGCATCGACCAGCAGATGCTGCAGCACGATGCGGGTCGGGCTGTCCTCGACCACCACCACCACTTCATCCCCGCCACTGCGCATGGCCGGCGCGCGTTCATAGCCGGGCTTGAGCAGCACGGTCTCGTCGAAGGCGAAATCCACGGTGTACTGGCCCTGCATGGCCAGGATGCTGTCGTGGTCACGGGTGATGCTGGCGGGCGCTGCGCTGGCCAGACCGCTCACGGCGGTCAACAGCAGCAGGCTGGCGGGATGAAGCGTCATGAGGCATTCCTCGTACGTGGCGAAGTGGGTGACACGATGAAAGGCGCCTTCCCTGGCCCGGTCGCGTTCCCTCGCACCGGCCCCTGGAGGAACCGGCCTGAAGCGGGAGGGTTACCAGGACACGGCAAGGCTTGCCGACACCGTGCGCCCCGGGTTGCTGAAGCGGTCGACCACCGTGCTGCCGGTGGCCAGCGTGGAGGTGATGCCGGACCAGTCGATGTAGTTGCGGTCGCCCAGGTTGAACACGCCGACGTTGAACGTGGCCCCCGGTGCAAACTGCCAATGCGCCATCAGGTCGAGCACACCGTAGCCGGCCGGGCGGTAGGTGGCGGCACTGGCAACGCGGTCCTTGCGGCGCGCGAACGTGCCGGCCAGCTCCACGCCCCATGCCTGGCGGTCGTACATCAGGCCCAGCGTGCCGCGCAGCGGGTCGACCGAATCCAGCGGCACGTCCTCGGTACGGTTCTGGCCATGCGACCAGGCCACCGCGCTGCGCAGCGACCAGCCATCCAGCGCGGTGCTGAGCTGGCCGAAGTCCACGCCGGCCTTGAGCTCGGCGCCGTAGATGCGCGCCTCGGAAATGTTCTGCGACTGGAACACCATCAGCCCCTGTGCATTGGTGCCGACGAAGCGCTGCGACTCGATGAAGTCCTTGTAGTCGTTCCAGTAGCCGCTGACGCTGACGTAGGCCACCGGTGCGATGTAGCGCAGGCCCAACTCGACGCCATTGCTGGTTTCCGGCTTGAGGTCCGGGTTGGGGATGGCCGTGTAACCGAACATCACGTTGGTGAAGCCCAGGTTGACGTCGTTGTACGGCGGCGAACGGAAACCGTGCGAATAGCCGGCGAACAGCGACCACTGCTCATCGAAGCGCCACACCATGCCCAGCTTCGGCGAGACGCTGGTCTTGGTGAGCGAAGCCACCGCCATGTCCGGGTTGTCCTCGCGGAAGATGCTGTCCAGCTCCGGCGTGAGCCGATAGTGGTCCACGCGCAGGCCCGGGACCAGCGACAGGCGACCGTCGGCCATGCGCATTTCATCCTGCACGTACAGGCCGAGCTCGGTGGTCTTGCTGACCGGGAAATCACGCACCGGGAACACGTCCGGCAGGATCGTGCTGCTGACCGCGCCGGTCGCCGACACCTGGTAGCCATCGCGCTTCTGGCGGATTTCGGTCCATGCGCCATCGAAGCCCCAGGTCAACGCGTGCTCGATGCCGTTGCCCTGCAGCGTCTTGTTGAACTGTGCCTGTGCGCCGTAGACGCGCTGGTCGAAGTTGAACTGGCGGTGTCGACGGCTGCCGTTGGTGCGGCCCTCATCGGTGACCTGGGTGGTCTCGCTGTCCTGGCGGTACACCTGCCAGCTCAGGCTGTCGGCGAATGCCGCGTCCACCGCATCCATCTCGTGCGCGAACGACACGCGGGCGCGGGTCTGCTTGTCATGCGCGGTCATGTCGGTGGTGGTGCGCGCCGACGGCGTCGGGTGGGTGTCGTTGACCGCCGAGAAGACATCGGTATCGGTGATGTCCTCGTTGCCCTCCACGGTCAACCGGAAGCGCTGGCTTTGATCCGGCGCGTAGACCAGCTTGGACAGCACGCTGCGGCCATCGCGCTCCTGCGGATTGGCGGCGGTGCGCGTGTAGTCCTGGCTGCGCACGGTGCCCTTGTTTTCGGTTTCCTGGCCCTGGCGGTGGTTGACGTTGACCATGCCACTCCAGTGCTCGCCACCGAAGGCGGTGGTCACGCTGCCGAGCAGGCCTTTCCAGTCCCCGTCGTAACCGAACTTCAGGCCGACGTAGCTGTCCTTGCCGTCCTTCAGGTAGTCCGCCGGGTCCTTGGTGACGAAGGCGACCACGCCACCGAGTGCATCGGAGCCATACAGCGAACTGGCCGGGCCACGCACGATCTCGACCCGCTTGAGGGTCTCCAGGTCGGTGAAGTCGCGGTTGGCACTGGCGAAGCTGCCGATCAGGAAGCTCTTGGGCATGCTGATGCCATCGGTCTGGATCAGCACGCGGTTGCCGTCCAGGCCGCGGATACGGAAGCCGCCCAGGCCGAAGCGGGTCGCGCTGCGGGTCACCGAGATGCCCGGCTCGTAGCGGACCAGGTCGCCGATGTCATGCACCAGTTGCCGGTCCAGCTGCTCGCGGTCGATCACGTCCACCGTGGCCGCCACGTCGCTGACCGCGCGCTCGGTGCGGGTCGCGGTGACCTGGACGCGGTCGAAGTCGCGGGTGGCGGCGGGCGCGCTCGCACTTTCGGCATGCGCGGAAGGCAACACCGCCCACAGGGCGGCGCTCAACAGGGTTGGACGGATCATGGGAACCTGGAGGCGTTCGGGAAACAGAACCTTGGCGATGCGACCGGATTGCCAGGCAATCCGGTCGCGGCCAAGGGGGAGAGAGAGGTGGATCGGGCCGGCCGGGCGTGGGAGGGGAACGCCGCCGGCAGGCGGGCGGCGGCAGGCCGCCGCGACCAAGGCTTACTTGGTGAGGATCAACTTGTCGTTGCTGGTATGGCGCAGGCGATAGAACTTGTCGCCGTGCTGGATGACGATTTCACGCTGGCCCTTGAGCAGGGCGCCGCTGTCGATGACGCCCTCGGGCGACAACAGCTGCACCGGACGCTGCGGCAGGTGGAGGGTGCGGGGACGGAGCAGGACAGGCTGGGCGGACATCATCGTGGTTCCGTGCTGGGGACGGAGTTGATGATAATGATTCTCAATACCAATGCAAGACCCATTCTCAAAAACTTTCCAGAGAATGGCAGCGACGGACACCTCGCCCTTCCCGCGACGCCCCGGCCGCAACCGGGACGCCTTGCGTTTCATTGAAGGTCTACGGCGGCACCAGACCCGCCAGGGTCAGGCGAAGATCGCCTCGATACGCTGCCAGGCGGCCTCGTCCACGCGTTCCAGCACGTCCAGCGCGCGCAGGTTCTCCTCCAGCTGCGACACCCGGCTGGAGCCCAGGATCACGCTCGATACCTGCCGGTTGCGCAGGCACCAGGCGATGGCCAGCTGCGCGGGCGACTCGCCCAGCTCCGCCGCCACGGCGCTGAAGCGGCGCACCTTGCCCAGCCGGTCGTCGGCCGGCTCGCCCAGCACCGCATCCTGCAACCAGCCCAGCGACGGCTGGCCGAGCCGCGAATCGGCGGCGATGCCGTCGTTGTACTTGCCGGTCAGCAGGCCGGAGGCCAGCGGCGACCAGATGGTGGTACCCAACCCGGCATCGGCGTACAGCGGCGCGTACTCGCGCTCGACCCGCTGGCGGTGCAACAGGTTGTACTGCGGCTGTTCCATGCTCGGCGCATACAGGTGGTTGGCGCGGGCGAAGGCCACCGCCTCGGCGATCTGCGCGCCCGACCATTCGGAAGTACCCCAGTACAGCACCTTGCCCTGCCGGACCAACGTGTCCATGGCCAGCACGGTCTCGCTGATCGGGGTCTCCGGGTCCGGGCGGTGGCAGTAGTACAGGTCCAGGTAGTCCACCCGCAGGCGCTTGAGCGCGGCGTGGCAGGCGTCGGTGACGTGCTTGCGCGACAGCCCGCGCTGGGTGGGCGCCGGCTCCTCGGCCGAACCGAAGAACACCTTGCTGGACACGCAATAGCCATCGCGCGGCAGGCGCAGGTCGGCGATCACGTCCCCCATCACCTGCTCGGCGCGGCCCTTGGCATAGCCCTCGGCGTTGTCGAAGAAGTTGACGCCGTTGTCCCAGGCCGCGGCGATCAGGTTGCGGGACTCATCCCGGCCGATCTGGCTGCCGAAGGTCACCCACGCACCGAAGGACAGTGCGGAAAGCTGCAGGCCGGATGACCCGAGGCGACGGTATTGCATGGCTGGCTCCTGGTTTGCGGTCCGCGGCTGGCGCAGACGGGGGGCCAGTGTAACCGCCGGCCCCCACCCGGCAGGGCCCCGGACCTTGCCGATACCGGCGCAATCGCGGCCGTTGGGCGCATATGGGCCAGTGATTCTTGCTCGGCATAGGCCGCTGCACTAGGCTTGCGTCTTTTGCGGGCATGCCCGGGGATTCATCATGGTCGAAGGTTTGGGCAGGATCGGCTTCGGCCTGTTCGGCTTGGCGGTGCTGCTCGGCATCGCCTGGCTGTTTTCCAACAACAAGAAGGCGGTGGACTGGAAGCTGATCGGCACGGGCATCACCCTGCAGGTCGCCTTCGCCGCGCTGGTGCTGCTGGTCCCCGGCGGCCGTGACGTGTTCGACTGGCTGGGCCAGGGCTTCGTCAAGATCCTGAGCTTCGTCAATGAAGGCTCCAACTTCATTTTCGGCAGCCTGATGGACGTGCCCAAGTACGGCTTCATCTTCGCCTTCCAGGTGCTGCCGACCATCATCTTCTTCTCGGCGCTGATGGGCGTGATGTACCACCTGGGCGTGATGCAGGCCATCGTCAAGGTCATGGCCTGGGCCATCACCAAGGTGATGCGCGTGTCCGGCGCCGAGACCACCAGCGTCTGCGCCAGCGTGTTCATCGGCCAGACCGAGGCGCCGCTGACCGTGCGCCCGTACATCTCCAAGATGACCCAGTCCGAGCTGATCACCATGATGATCGGCGGCATGGCCCACATCGCCGGCGGCGTGCTGGCGGCCTACGTGGGCATGCTCGGCGGCGGCGACCCGGTCGCCCAGGCCTTCTACGCCAAGCACCTGCTGGCCGCCTCGATCATGGCCGCTCCGGCCACGCTGGTGATCGCCAAGCTGCTGGTGCCGGAAACCGGCACCCCGCTGACCCGTGGCACGGTGAAGATGGAAGTGGAGAAGACCTCCTCCAACATCATCGATGCCGCCGCCGGCGGCGCGGCCGACGGCCTCAAGCTGGCCCTGAACATCGGCGCCATGCTGCTGGCCTTCATCGCCCTGATCGCCCTGCTCAACGCCCCGCTGACCTGGCTGGGCGAGGTCACCGGCCTGGCCGGCGCACTCGGCAAGCCGACCAACCTGGCCACCATCTTCGGCTACGTGCTGGCCCCGATCGCCTGGGTCATCGGCACCCCATGGGCCGACGCCACCACGGTCGGCTCGCTGATCGGCCAGAAGCTGGTGATCAACGAGTTCGTGGCCTACATGGACCTGTCCAAGATCATCAACGGCCAGGTGCCGGGCGTGTCGCTGAGCGCCGAAGGCAGCCTGATCGCCACCTATGCACTGTGCGGCTTCGCCAACTTCAGCTCGATTGCCATCCAGCTGGGCGGCATTGGCGGCCTGGCCCCGGACCGCCGCCAGGATCTGGCCAAGTTCGGCCTGCGTGCCGTGCTGGGCGGCACCATCGCCACCCTGATGACCGCTACCATCGCCGGCGTGCTGACCCATTTCGGCTGATCCATCAGCCACCTTAGAGACGTAGATTCCATGAGTTCTGTTGTCGTTGCCGGTTCCTTCAATGTCGACCACGTCTGGCGCTGCGATGCCCTGCCCGCGCCGGGGGCGACCATTGCCGGTCGTTACAGCACCGGTCCCGGTGGCAAGGGCTTCAACCAGGCCGTCGCCGCGCGCCGTGCCGGCGCCGCCACCCACTTCCTCTGCGCGCTCGGCGATGACGCAGGCGGTGCCCTGGCCCGCCAGCTGGCCGGCGCCGACGGCATCGAACTGGTGGCCGAGGCCAGCAGCGAACCGACCGGCACCGCGGGCATCTACGTCGACGCCCGCGGCCGCAACTCGATCGTGATCGGCGCTGGCGCCAACGCTTCGCTGAGCCAGACGTTCATGGAGGCCAACGCCGCCCTGATCGGTGGCGCTAAGGTGTTGCTGGCGCAGCTGGAATCGCCGGTAGAGTCAATCGAGAAGGCGCTGGGCCTGGCCCGCGAGGCCGGCGTACTGACCATGCTCAACGCCGCCCCGGCCAACGCGCATTCGACCATCGGCCTGCTCAAGCTGGCCGATGTGCTGACCCCGAATGAAACCGAGTTCGCCGCCCTGCTCGGCCGCCATGTCGGCGAGCGCGTGGAGGCCGACGACGTGGCCGCGCTGGACGGTGCCAGCCTGCACGCGCTGTGCCGCAAGCTGTCCGGCAACACCGTGGTGGTGACACTCGGCGCGGTGGGCGTGTTCGTCTCGCACGACGAGGACCGCCTGCGTGGCGACGCCCAGCCGTACTACCGCGTGGCCGCCGAGTCGGTGCAGGTGGTGGACACCACCGGTGCCGGCGATGCCTTCAACGGTGCCCTGGCCGCCTCGCTGGCCCATGCCCCGGAAGCGGCCTTCATCAAGCACGTACGCTTCGCCAACCAGTACGCCGCCCGTTCCACCGAGCACGAGGGCGCCGCCCTGTCGATGCCGCGCATGACCCCGGCCGACGCGGCCTGAGTCATCGCTCCCCGCTGGACCCGCTGACGGCCCGGTAACGGGCCGTCATGCCGTTCAGGCACCGCCCCGCAGCCGGGCAACTAGAATACGCAGATGCAGATCGGCCCCTACACCATCGCCCCGAACGTGGTGCTCGCCCCCATGGCGGGCGTCACCGACAAACCGTTCCGCCAGCTGTGCAAGCGGCTGGGCGCAGGCTTGGCCGCATCGGAAATGACCATCAGCGACCCACGCTTCTGGAACACCCGCAAGTCCATTCACCGCATGGACCATGCCGGCGAGCCGGCACCGATCAGCGTGCAGATCGCCGGCACCGAGCCGCAACAGCTGGCCGAGGCGGCTCGCTACAACGTCGACCACGGCGCGCAGATCATCGACATCAACATGGGCTGCCCGGCCAAGAAGGTCTGCAACGCCTGGGCCGGTTCGGCGTTGATGCGCGACGAGGCGCTGGTGGCGCGCATCCTCGACGCGGTGGTCAAGGCCGTCGAGGTGCCGGTGACGCTGAAGATCCGTACCGGCTGGTGCGCCGAGGTGCGCAACGCGCCGACCATCGCGCGCATCGCCGAGGACAGCGGCATCGCCGCGCTGGCCGTGCACGGCCGCACCCGCGACCAGCATTACACCGGCGTGGCCGAGTACGACACCATCGCCGGCATCAAGGCGATGCTGCGCATCCCGGTGCTGGCCAACGGCGACATCGATTCACCCCGGAAGGCCGAGCAGGTGCTCAGGCACACTGGCGCCGACGCGGTGATGGTCGGCCGCGCCGCGCAGGGCCGGCCGTGGATCTTCCGCGAGATCGCGCATTACCTGGCGACCGGCGAGCAGTTGCCGCCGCCGTCGCTGCAGGAAGTACGCGACATCCTGATCGGCCACCTCAACGACCTGCACGCCTTCTACGGCGAGCCGCAGGGCGTGCGCATCGCGCGCAAGCACCTGGGTTGGTACGCCAAGGACCGCCCCGAGAACGCGGCGTTCCGCGCCGTGGTCAATGCCGCCGAAAGCGCCGAGGCGCAGCTGCGGCTCACCGGCGACTATTTCGACGCCCTGATCGCCGGTGAAGTGCCGGCGCTTTCACCGGCTGCCTGAGCGGCAGGCGGCAAACCCGAAGCATGATCCCGGTAGCGGTTCCATAGGCGGCACCAGGAACGCAACGCCCGCCGTAATGGCGGGCGTTGTGGTTCAGGACCTCACACCAGATCCGGATGCCGGTCCACCAGCACCTGCTTGCGTTGCTGCAGGTCGTCGATCTTCGCCTGCAGCCCCTCGATCTGTACATCCAGGTCGCCGACGCTGGCCTCGATGTGATCGTAGGCCTGCTGCAGCAGCTCGCGCGCCTCGCGGCGGCTGGAGGCATTGGGCGTATCCCCGCGCAACGGGCGGTTGGCGGTCTCGCGCATCAGCCAGGCCGTGAGCAGCCCCACGAGCGCCACCGCCATCAGGTAGTAGGCCGGCATCATCAAGTCGCCGGTGACCTCCACCAGCCAGGCGGCCGCGGTCGGGGTCACACCGCAGATGATCACCGAGATGTTGAACGCCGTGGCCAGCGCGCTGTAACGCACGCGGGTCGGGAACATCGCAGGCAAGGTTGAAGCCATCACGCCGATCAGGCAGTTCAGCAGCACCGCCAGCAACAACAGGCCCACGAAGATCAGGCCGATGTTGCCGCTGGTGATCAGGTGGAAGGCCGGCACCGCACCCACCAGCAGGCCGAGGCTGCCGGCGGCGATGAACGGACGACGGCCGACGCGGTCGCTGGCCCACCCCACCACCGGCTGCACGAACAGCATGCCGATCATCACCACGATGATGATCAGCACGCCGTGGTCCTCGGAGTAGTGCAGGTTGTGCGACAGGTAGGTCGGCATGTACGTCAGCAGCATGTAGTAGGTGACGTTGGTGACCAGCACGATGCCCACGCAGGCCAGCAACGAGCGCCAGTACCTGCCCACGATCTCCTTGAAGGAAATGCGCGGGGCGCTGCCCACCGCATCCTGGTCTTCCTTCTCCATGCGCTCCAGCTGCTCGGTGAAGGCCGGCGTTTCCTCGGCGGCGTGACGCAGGTACAGGCCGATCAGGCCCAGCGGCGCGGCCAGGAAGAACGGCACGCGCCAGCCCCATTCCAGGAAGCGCGCTTCGCCAAGGATGCTGCTCAGCACCACCACCACGCCGGCGCCGAGCACGAAGCCGGCGATCGAGCCGAAGTCCAGCCAGCTGCTGAGGAAGCCGCGCTTGCGGTCCGGCGCGAACTCGGCGACGAACACCGCCGCGCCGGTGTACTCGCCACCTACCGAGAAGCCCTGCGCCAGCTTGCACAGCAACAGCAGGATCGGCGCGAGCAGGCCGATGCTGTCGTACGAGGGGATCAGGCCAATGCAGAACGTGCTGACCGCCATCAGGATGATGGTGGCCGACAGCACCTTCTGCCGCCCGAACCGGTCACCCATCACGCCGAAGAACACGCCGCCCAGCGGACGCACCAGGAATGGCACCGAGAACGTCGCCAGCGCGGCGATGGTCTGCACGCTGGGCGAGGCTTCCGGGAAGAACACCTTGCCAAGTGCAAAGGCGACAAAACCGTAGACACCGAAATCAAACCACTCCATCGCGTTGCCCAACGCGGCGGCGGTGACGGCTTTCTTGACTTTGCCCTTGTCGATGACGGTGATGTCGTCGATCTGGAGCGGTTCATTGCGAATAGTGGAATCACCTGCAGACATACAGGACCAGTCCTCCCGTTACTGAGTGGGATACGTGCAGGCCCGGGCACGGAACGTCCGGCGCAGGCCGTGATGCGCACGAGTGAATGACCCGCGGCATGCGGCCACGGGAACGGTCGGGGACAGAAAGAACCGGGAACCAGGCCCGGAAAGGCGGAATGCCAGCTGTCCGGATGGCCGGGAGACAATTCCCCTGCGCGGTGCGCGCCGGCCATCAAGCTGGACTACTTTACGCCAGTGCCCGTTAAGCGCATCTAAAGGTCGCCCCGACGCGCATTCATGCAATACAGGGACGCGAAACTGCGGCGATCAGCGCCGAACCAACACCACCACCCCGGCCGTTGCAAGGCAGCCGACCGCATAACAGGCCACGTCTGCCCACGAGAACGTATTGCCGATCACCGTGTACATCAGGTCACCGCGCACGAATCCCAGCCGCTCGGCGACGGTGAAATACTGCGCGAACTCGATGCTGCAGGCGAAGGCGAACACCGCCAGCAGCAGTGCCAGGTCGTTGACCCGCACCACGCTGCGTACCGCCGCGTAGATCAGCACCACGACCAGCACGTCCCCCAGGTAGGCGCGGATCCATGACACATGCGGCAGGCGCATGGCGATGATCACTTCCAGCGCGAACAGCAGCAACGCCAGCAGGAAGAAGCCCGCGCTGAAACGCAACGACGACGCCCGACGCGCCCGCGGCAGGCCGGTACTCATCGCCAGTTCGCGTTGTCTTCCCAGAACGCGACGGCGCGCTGGTACGCGGCGCGGTCGATCGGCACGCCCGAGCCACCCTCCTCCACGCCCAATGCGTTGCGCATCATCGTGATCGGCGCCATCGGGATCTCTTCCGGCGTGGCCGTGTACAGGCAACCGACCACGCCCCAGTCGGCTTCGATCGGCGCGCCTTCCTTCTGCAACTGCTCGCGGCTGTACAGGATCACCACCAGGTACTCGGCCACTGGCGGTTCGACGCCCTCGAACCAGCGCACCAGCACCGGCAGTTCCTCGCGCGTGCGTGCTTCATAGCCCGAACGCAGCAGGTGGCGGTTGTCGTCGGTGACCGGCACCGTCAGGCAGCGCGTGCCGGTCCAGTTGCGGTACACGTGCAGCTTGCAGAACGGCGCATAGCCGTCCAGCACGCGTTCGGCCGCGTGCGTGTTCAGGTGCTGCTCGAATTCCTCGGCGGTGCAGTCACGGATGGTGTTGGGGCGCGGCGTGCGCGGGAACAGGCGGGTACGGGCGAAGGGCGTGAGGAAGATCGACATGGGCGAACCTGTGGAAAGCTGCGCCCATTGTCGGTGATACGACCACGCCGCGGGGACACCCGCCAGCTCAACCGTGTGCGCGTGCCTCGTGCTCGGCGACTTCCACCGAGGGCGTGCGCCAGCCCGACTTCACGCCCCACACGTAGAACACGATGCCGATCGCGGCCACCAGCACCAGGTCCCAGCCGTACGGCAGCAGGCCCCGCCCACCGAAGGTGGTGCTGCCCAGCCACGACACCAGCGCCAGCATCGGCAGGTAGCAGACCAGCCACAGCGCGCCCTTGAACTGGCGGCCGAAGTCATGCCAGCCGATCTTGCGCTGGTAATGGAAGTACACCGGCAGCGCCACCACCATCAGCAGGATGATCTGCCCGGTCAGCGGCCAGCGCGCCCAGTACAGCAGCTCGGTGGCCATCACGAATGCCACCCCGGCCAGCAACGGCAGCGCGAGCACGCGCAGCGGCCGGTGCAGGCCCGGCGCGGTGCGACGCAGCGACATCGCGCTGATCGGACCGGTCATGTACGAGATCACCGTCGCCACCGAGATCACCGCCGCCAGCGTGCCCCAGCCGCGGAAGAAGAACAGGAACAGGAACGACACCGCCAGGTTCACCCACATCGCCGGGCGTGGCACGCCCCAGCGCGGATGGATGCGCCCCAGTGCCTGCGGCGCGGTGCCGTTCTGCTGCATGCCGTAGAGCATGCGCGCAGTGGTGGCGGTATAGGTCATGCCGGTGCCGCTGGGGCTGACGAAGGCATCGACGTACAGCAGCATCGCCAGCCACTGCAGGTTGGCCAGCAACGCCAGCTGCGCGAACGGCGAACGGAAATCGACACCGTGCCAGCCGGCCTTTTCCAGCATCTGCGGCGGTACCGCACCGAGGTAGGCCACCTGCAGCAACACATAGACCACGGTGGCCAGCAGGATCGATCCCACCACCGCCATCGGGATGCTGCGCCCCGGGTTGCGCGCTTCACCGGCCAGGTTCACCGGGCTCTGGAAGCCATTGAAGCTGAAGACGATGCCGGCCGTCGCGATCGCGGTCAGCACCGCGGCGAAATCCAGCGTCGGGCTGCCGGCCCCGTGCAGCCCCACCGAGAAATTCTCGTGGTGGAAGCCACTGGCGATCAGTGCCACCGCGGTCAGGGTCGGCACCACCAGCTTGAACACGGTGATGGCGCTGTTGGAGCGCGCGAACAGCTTCACGCTCCAGAAGTTGATCAGGAAGTAGACCACCACCAGCACCGCCGAGATCAGCAGGCCCGCCGTGGTCAGCTCGCCATGCCCGTCGGGCATCTGCACGTACATGTCCTGGGCCCATTGCCACGGCCACGACGCCATGTACTGCACCGAGGCCTCGGCCTCGACCGGGATCACCGAGACGATGGCGATCCAGTTCGCCCAGGCGGCGATGAAACCCACCAGCGACCCGTGCGAGTAGTGGCTGTAGCGCACCATGCCGCCGGACTCGGGGAACATCGCGCCCAGCTCGGCATAGGTCAGGGCGATGGTCAGGATGATCGCCGCGCCCAGGATCCATGCCCAGATCGCCCCCGGGCCCGCCAGCCCCGCCGCGCGCCAGGCGCCGAACAGCCACCCCGAACCGATGATCGAGCCCAGGCCGGTCAGCATCAGGGCAATGGGGCCGACGTCGCGGCGGATGGCACTGGACGTGTTCATGCGGGTTCCAGGGAAACTGCAGTGGCAACGGAAAGGAAGGTCGATCATCGCAAAGCCCGGCCGGCAGACACCTGCCATCGGTCGTGGTCAGCCAGCTACCGCCACAACCGGCACAACCGGTGAACCCGGGCAGCGCAGTCATGCGCCTGTCCGGGACGCAATGCAAGCCGAAGCCGCCGACCGGGGGCGCTCCGGAGAGGGCCGGGCCGCGCGCCCGACGCCCCGGATGCCGGCAACTGGCCGGTGCATGAACAGCCGCCTCGGCTACGACGCGGCTCCGACACGCTCGCTCCGAAGGTAGGCCATCCCCGTCCATGACCCGCGCCATGTCGACCACGCACACGCTCAGCAAGGTCCCCGCCGTCACCCTCGGTTTCTGGCTGATCAAGATCCTCGCCACCACGCTGGGCGAGGTCGGCGGCGACGCGGTCACCCTGTCGATGGCGCTGGGCTATCTGGTCGGTACCGCGCTGTTTGCCGGCGTGTTCGTCATCGCGGTCAGTGCGCAGATCCGCAGCCGCGACTTCCAGCCCTGGCTGTACTGGTTCGCCATCGTCGCCAGCACCACCGTGGGCACCACCCTGGCCGACTACGTCGACCGCTCGCTGGGCATCGGCTACAGCGGTGGCAGCGCGCTGCTGCTGGCCCTGCTGTTGGCCACGCTGTGGCTGTGGAAACGCAGCACCGGCAGCATCGCGGTGGCCAGCATCACCCAACCGCGCAGTGAGTTCTTCTACTGGCTGACCATCACCTTCTCGCAGACCCTGGGCACCGCGCTGGGCGACTGGGCCGCCGATACCCAGGGACTGGGGTATGGCGGTGGCATCGCCATGTTCGGCGGCCTGCTGGCACTGGTCGCGGCGCTGTACCTGACCACCCGCACCTCGCGCACCGCCCTGTTCTGGACGGCCTTCATCCTGACCCGACCGCTGGGCGCGGTGGTCGGCGACTTCCTGGACAAGCCACTGGACCACGGTGGCCTGGCCCTGAGCCGCTACGCCGGCACGGCGGTGCTGCTGGTCGCCATCGTCGCCTGCATCGCGCTGCTGCCACAGCGGGCCGCGCGGCGCGCGCACTGATCCGGGGCGGTCACGCCTGAAACATTTGCACATCCATCTTGATGGAGAGATATAATCGCTCGCATTCGTCATGCCCGGCCCCCTCCATGACCGCGATCAGCTTCGAGTTCTACCCCCCCAAGACCGACGACCAGCGCGCCCAGCTGGACCGCACCGCCGCCAAGCTCAAGGGCCACGCGCCCGAGTACGTGTCCTGTACCTTCGGGGCGGGCGGTTCGACGCTGAGCTACACCTCCGAGACGGTGCGCCACCTCAACCAGCACCATGGCTTCCAGGCGGCGCCGCACCTGTCCTGCGTCGGCGGCACCCGCGAGGAGATCCGCGAGCTGCTCAAGCTGTACCGCGCCATCGGCGTCAAGCGCCTGGTCGCGCTGCGCGGCGACCTGCCCTCGGGCATGGGTTTCCCCGGTGACCTGCGCTACGCCTCCGAGCTGATCGCCTTCATCCGCGCCGAGCATGGCGACGCCTTCCGCATCGAGGTCGGCGCCTACCCGGAGACGCACCCGCAGGCCAACGATGCCCTGGCCGACCTGCGCCACTTCAAGACCAAGATCGATGCCGGCGCCGATGCCGCCATCACCCAGTACTTCTACAACGCCGATGCCTACTTCCATTTCGTCGACGCGGTGACCCGGCTCGGCGTGGACGTGCCGATCATTCCCGGTGTCATGCCGATCTCCAACTTCAGCCAGCTGCGCCGCTTCTCCGAGCAGTGCGGCGCCGAGATCCCGCGCTGGATCAGCAAGCGCATGCAGGCCTATGGCGACGACGCCGAGTCGGTGCGCGCGTTTGGCGCCGACGTGGTCGCTTCGCTGTGCGAGCGCCTGATCGCCGGCGGCGCACCGTCGCTGCACTTCTACACGCTCAACCTGGCCAAGCCGACCAACGCGGTACTGCAGCGCCTCGAGCGCGGCTGAGCCGGCCCACACCGCATCACTTCCGGCCTGCGGGGGCAGTGGTTACCCTTGCCGGATGCGCACCGTCCTGCTCCTGCTGCTCAGCTGCCTCGCCCTGCCTGCCATCGAGGCACCCGCACAGCAGATCAACCGCTGCACCAACCCGCAGGGCCAGACCGTGTACGGCGACAAGCCCTGCGAAGTGATGGGTGCCCGCGCGCGGCTGTTGCCGCCCGCACGGGCGGCCGGCAGCAGCGGCCTGTACCGCGACAGCTGCGCGCGGCGCTTGAGCGAAGTGGTCGGCATCATCCAGTCGGCCGCCGACGCCCGCGACCCCAACCGGCTGTCCGGCATCTACCTGTGGACGGGCCTGTCCAACGAGGCTGCTACGCGGGTGATGGACCGCCTGGATGACATCGTGCAGCGCCCGCTGGTGGACATCGCGCCGGTGTTCCCGGAAGCCCCTGCCTACGCGCCGGCACCCACGCAACCGTTCACCTATGCCGACGGCACCCCGGTCGACCCTGCCGATGGCAGCGCCGAGGCCCCGGTCGAACACCTGCTCACCAACGTGCAGTACACACCGCGCAGGCCCATCGGCCTGCGCCTGGAGCAGACCCTGCCACGCAGCAGCACCCCGAGCCGCACCGTGTTCCGGCTGCGTCGTCAGTACAACTGCTTCTGGATCACGCTGTAAGCACGGCCGGCCACAGCGAACGGATCGCCGCCACGCCCAAGGCGCCATGCTGGCGCGCGGCCTGCACGTCGGCCGCCGCCAGTCCGCCGATCGCATAGATCGGCAATGACACCTGCTCGCGCAGGCGTTCGAACGCCTCCCAGCCCAGCGGCGTCGCATCGGGGTGGGTCGCGGTGGCCCGTACCGGGCCGAGCACCGCAAAGTCGCAGCCCAGTCGTTGCGCGGCCTGCAACTGCGCCAGGTCGTGGCAGGACGCGGCCACCGGCAGCGTCGCCGGCAGTGGGCGCGCCTCCAACGCCAGCAGCTGCTCGCCGCCCAGGTGCACGCCAACCCCCAGCTCCTGCGCCAGGGCGATGTCGCGGTTGATCAGCAGTTCCAGATCCCGCCCGAAGCGCTGCACCGCGCTGCGGGCCAGTGCCTGGCGATCGGCGGCCACCGGCGTGCGTAGCTGGACCCGGCGGATGCCGGAAGCCACGGCGGCCTCGATGCCGGCCAGCCAGGCCGCGTCGCCGTGCAGCGGCTCGGGCGTGACCAGGTAGCACTCCGGCTGGCGCAGCGCCGCCACCACCGGCAGGTCCGCCGGCGGCATCGAGTAGCGCCCCAGCTTGTCCGGCGTCACCCACGTGATCGCCTGCCCTTCGCGGCCGCGCGCCGTCCCTTTCCATTGCCGCACCATGCGCACTTCCAGGCGCAGGCGCTTGTCCGGGTAGAGCTGCGGCACCTCCATCACCCACTCGCCCACCTCGGCCTCGATGCCCAGCTCTTCGTGCAGCTCACGCGCCAACGCCTGCTCGGAGGTTTCGCCGGGTTCGCGCTTGCCACCGGGGAACTCCCACAGGCCGGCCATGTCGCTGTTGCCGGTGCGGCGGTTGAGCAGGATGCGGCCGCGCGCATCGACAATGACGGCGGCCACGACGTGGATTGAACGCAGGGGGGAATTCATGCCACGAGCATGCCGAACAAGCGCCCGCACGCGCAACGGGAACCGTGCGCCACGATCCGGATTCGAGACATCGAACCCAGCCGCGGGAGCGACCACGGCCGCGAAGCACGGCAGCCCGCCGCACCGAAATCCCCGGCGGTCACCGCGTGCATGGGGCCGGCCGCACCGGCATCGCGGCCCAGGCCGTTCCTGCCGCTCGCCATGACGAGAACGCCCCGCTTGCGCGGGGCGTTTCGTGGATCAGTTCAACTGGCCGTGGCAGTGCTTGTACTTCTTGCCGCTGCCGCACGGACAGGGGTCGTTGCGGCCGACCTTGACCTCGCCCGAGGCCAGCGCCTGCTCGGCTTCCTCGTCGGCGCTGTAGCCGCCGTTGTCCTGGTGCTGGAACTGCGACATCTTCAGGCGGGCCTCGGCCTGCTGGCGCTCCAGCGCCTCCATCGCCGCCACTTCCTCCTCGCTGCGGATACGCACGCGCGACAGCATCAGGATCACCTCGCGCTTGACGTTCTCCAGCATGTCCGAGAACAGCTCGAAGGCTTCCTTCTTGTACTCCTGCTTGGGCTGCTTCTGCGCGTAACCACGCAGGTAGATGCCCTGGCGCAGGTAGTCCATGCGGGCCAGGTGCTCCTTCCAGCTCTGGTCGAGCACGGTCAGCATCACGTGCTTCTCGAGCGCCCGCATGGTTTCCACGCCCACGGACACTTCCTTCTGCGCGAAGTGCTCATCCATGAACTCGATGACCTTCTGCGCGATGCCCTCGGCGTCCAGCTCCTCGTGCTGCTTGACCAGCCCGACCACGTCCATCTCCACGCCCAGCTCGGCGTGCAGGGTGGCCTGCAGGCCCGGCAGGTCCCACTGCTCGTCCACCGAATTGGCCGGCACGAAGCGGGTCACCAGGTCGTAGATCACGTCGCCGCGGATGCCGTCGATGTTCTCCTTGACCGACTCGGCGTCCAGCAACTCGTCGCGCTGGGCATAGATCACCTTGCGCTGGTCGTTGTTGACGTCGTCGAAGTCCAGCAGGTTCTTGCGGATGTCGAAGTTGTGCGCTTCGACCTTGCGCTGCGCCTTCTCGATCTGGCGGCTGACCATGCGGTCTTCGATGACGTCGTCTTCCTTCATGCCCATCAGGCGCATCGCCTTCTGCACCCAGTCCGAGGCGAAGATGCGCATCAGGTTGTCTTCCAGCGACAGGTAGAAGCGGGACGAGCCCGGGTCACCCTGGCGGCCGGAACGGCCACGCAGCTGGTTGTCGATACGACGCGATTCGTGGCGCTCGGTGCCCACGATGTGCAGGCCGCCAGCGGCCTTCACCGCGTCATGGCGCTCCTGCCAGGCCGCCTTGAGCGCGGCCTTCTGCGCGTCGGTGGCATCCTCGCCCAGCTCGTGCAGCTCGGTTTCCAGCGAGCCGCCGAGCACGATGTCGGTACCGCGGCCGGCCATGTTGGTGGCGATGGTCACCGAGCCCGGGCGGCCGGCGTTGGCGACGATGGTCGCTTCGCGGTCGTGCTGCTTGGCGTTGAGCACTTCGTGCTTCACGCCGGCCTTGCGCAGGTGCTCGGACAGCATCTCCGAGGTTTCGATCGAGGTGGTGCCCACCAGCACCGGCTGGCCGCGCTTGGCGCATTCCTCGATGTCGGCCAGCACCGCGTTGAACTTGCCGGTGCGGTTGAGGAACACCTGGTCCGGGTGGTCCTTGCGCACGGTCGGCTTGTTGGTCGGGATCACCACCACTTCCAGGCCGTAGATGCTCTGGAACTCGTAGGCTTCCGTGTCGGCCGTGCCGGTCATGCCGGACAGCTTCTTGTACATGCGGAACAGGTTCTGGAAGGTGATGCTGGCCAGCGTCTGGTTCTCGCGCTGGACCGGCACGCCTTCCTTCGCCTCCACCGCCTGGTGCAGGCCATCGGACCAGCGGCGGCCGGCCAGGGTACGGCCGGTGAACTCGTCGACGATCACCACTTCGCCATCACGCACGATGTAGTCCACGTCACGCTGGTAGATCGCGTGCGCGCGCAGGGCGGCGTTGAGGTGGTGGACGACGGTCAGGTTCTGCGCGGCGTACAGGCCGTTGTCGTTGTCCTCGCCGATGATGCCGGCTTCACGCAGCAGGGTCTCGGCATGCTCCATGCCGGCCTCGGACAGGTAGACCTGCTTGCCCTTCTCGTCCACCCAGTAGTCGCCCTCGCCGTCTTCGGCGTCCTGGCGGATCAGGTGCGGCACCACGCGGTTGACGCGGATGTACAGCTCCGGGGAATCATCGGCCGGGCCGGAGATGATCAGCGGGGTACGCGCCTCGTCGATCAGGATCGAGTCGACTTCGTCGACGATGGCGTAGTGCAGGCCGCGCTGGTAACGGTCGGCGCGGGTCAGCGCCATGTTGTCGCGCAGGTAGTCGAAGCCGAATTCGTTGTTGGTGCCGTAGGTGATGTCGCAGCCATAGGCTTCGCGCTTGTCGCCGTGCGGCATGCCCGGGTAGACCACGCCCACGCTCAGGCCCAGCCAGTTGTACAGCTTGCCCATCTGCGCGGCGTCGCGGCGGGCCAGGTAGTCGTTCACGGTGACCACGTGGACGCCCTTGCCTTCCAGCGCATTGAGGTAGACCGGCAGCGTTGCCACCAGGGTCTTGCCTTCACCGGTACGCATTTCGGCGATCTTGCCCAGGTGCAGCACCATGCCGCCGATCAGCTGCACGTCGTAATGGCGCATGCCCAGCACGCGCTTGGATGCCTCGCGGCAGACCGCGAAGGCCTCCGGCAGCACCTTGTCCAGGGTTTCACCGCCGGCGATGCGCTCGCGGAACGCGGTGGTCTTGGCTTTGAGCTGGTCGTCGGAGAGCGTCTGGATCTCCGGCTCCAAGGCATTGATCTTGGCGACGATACGGTTGAGCTGGCGCAGCTGGCGCTCGTTACGGCTGCCAAAAACGCGGGTAAGCAGGCTGTTGATCATTGAAGGAACCGGTTTGAATGAAATGCCGCGCGACGCAGGATCCCCCCCGGGTTCACCTCGTCACAAACGAAACAGGGCGCAATGCGCCCTGTCTATGGCAACGCCTATTGTAGCTTGGGGCGGGGGCTTGGCGATTCAAGCCACCCGCACCCGGCAAACATCAGCCCCGGCTGAGACGGCCGACCGGGGTGTTGCCACCCTCGCCCAGGAACTTGCGCGGGTTCATGACCTGGCCGTTCTGCCAGACCTCGAAGTGCACGTGGGCACCGGTGGAGCGGCCGGTGGAGCCGGCCTTGGCCACTTCCTGCCCGGCCCGGACCAGCGCACCTTCGCGCACGGTCAGGCGGGAGTTGTGGGCGTACAGGGTCTTGTAGCCGTTGCCGTGGTCGATCTCGACCACGTTGCCGTAACCGCCCTTGACCCCGGAATAGCTGACCACGCCATCGGCCACGGCCATGACCGGGTCGCCGACGCGGGCGTGGAAGTCCATGCCCTTGTGGTTGCCGGCACCGCGGCCGAACGGGTCGGCGCGGGTACCGAAGCTGGAGGTGATGTAGGTGTTGCTGATCGGCATGCGCGAGGGCACGGCGTTCTGCTCGAGCTGGTGGTCGAACAGCAGCGACTCCAGCACCGACAACTGTTTGCCTGAAGCAGCGAAACGCTGCTCCAGCACCTGTAAGTCGCTGTTGACGGCGTTGGCAGGGATGTCCTGGGTCGGGCCCGGATCGCCGTCACCCATGCCGGGGGTTTCGTTGAAGTCGAACTCGCCGTCCTGCAGCTTGCCCATCTGGGTCAGGCGCTCGCCCAGGGCGTTCAGGCGCGTGGCCTGGGCCTGCAGCTCGCCCAGGCGGGCGGCCAGCGCATTGACCTGGGTCTGTGCGTCGGCACGGACCTTGGCCAGCTCCTGCTCCTGGTGGTCGACCTTGGCTTGCAGGGCCGAATCCCCGACCATGCCCAGCGCGAAGCTCATCGCCACGCCCATCAGGCACCCCAGTCCAAGTACGCTGCCCAGCAACGCCTTGGGTCGATCCTCGAAGTACATCTGAACGCGTGCGAGCGGCGTCTTGGCCTGCGGTTCACGCGTTTTGATTACGATCTTTTTGAATGCCATTGAAGAATTCTTATGTCTGAGCCGAAATCCAGCGTTCGTTCCCGTTCCGCGCCCAAGCAGGCGCTGGAAGCGGTGATGGCGGACAAAGCTGGAAACCCGTTGCGACGAGCCCTGTGGCTCGATGCGCTGGACCGGCAGTTGCGCCCCCATTTGCCGCCGGCGCTGGCAAACCGTTGCCGGTTGGCCAATGTGGACGGCGAACACCTCGTTTTTCTCGTCGAATCGCCGGTGTGGCATGCCAAGGTAAGGCTTGCCGAAGGCCAGCTGATCGACGCGGCCCGATCCATCGGGCTGAAGGTCACACGGGTGACCGTCAAGACTGCCACTGCGCCACCGCACTCCCCAGTGCGTAACGACCAGCGCAGTACCGCAGTGTCGGAAGCCACGCACAAAGGCCTGCGTGACGCCCTGGCTGCCCTTCAGGATGTGAAACCCACGCGTTCCTGAAACCACCGGGGCCTTGGGGCCCCGGTTCCCGTCCGCCCCCGAGGGGGGACAAACAGGAAGCCGGCAGGAATCCTAGCCGCCGAATGCGACCGGGGAGTTAGTCTTTTGTTAATTTTTAGTTAAATTCAGGCTCGAACCCGCGCGAGGTTCACATTTCGACAACACAGCTGTCCGCCTGTCCGTGGGACAGAACAGGACACATGCGCGGGTGAGCGCCCGGCTCAGGCCAGGGCGGGGACACCGTAGACCACCGGGTCGGTGGCGGTGGGGGACGCGTAGCTGGCCCATTCCCAGGCACTCTGGTCGGCCAGCAGGGCACGCACCAGCTTGTTGTTGAGCGCATGGCCGGACTTGAAGCCCTCGTAGGCCCCAAGCACCTGGCCACCGGCCAGGTACAGGTCGCCGATGGCATCGAGGATCTTGTGACGCACGAACTCGTCGGCGTAGCGCAGGCCGTCGTCGTTGAGCACGCGGAACTCATCCAGCACGATGGCGTTGTCCATCGAGCCGCCCAGGCCCAGGTTGCGCTCGCGCATGTACTCCAGGTCGCGCATGAAGCCGAAGGTGCGCGCGCGGGAGATTTCCTTGATGTAGGCGGCCGTGGAGAACTCGACCTCGGCGCGCGACTGCTTGGCCGGGATCATCGGGTGGTCGAACTGGATGGTGAAGCCCAGCTTGTAGCCCTCGTACGGGTCGAAGCGGGCGACCTTGTCGCCGTCGCGCACTTCCACCGTCTTGAGGATGCGCAGGAAACGCTTGGGCGCGTCCTGCTCGATGATGCCCGCCGACTGCAGCAGGAACACGAACGGGCCGGACGAACCGTCCATGATCGGCAGCTCGGCCGAGGACAGCTCGACGATGGCGTTGTCCACGCCCAGGCCGGCCATGGCCGACATCAGGTGTTCGACGGTCTGGATCTTGGCGCCTTCGCAGGTCAGGCCGGTGCATAGCGTGACTTCGGTGACCAGGTCGGCACGGGCCGGCACTTCGACCACGGGCTCCAGGTCGACGCGGCGGAACACGATGCCATGGTCCACCGGCGCAGGACGCAGGGTCATGTAGACCTTGTCACCGCTGTGCAGGCCGACGCCGGTGGCGCGGATCGTGTTCTTGAGGGTGCGTTGCTGGATCATGGACTCGGAACCGGGAAAGCCGCGCATGCGCGGCCGGGGACAAACAAGAATAACACGCGTTCACACGCGGCCCTGGCCCACTGAAACGAGGCGCCTGCCGCGATTCAGGACGGAAAATGCCGCCGGGCCTGCCCTGGCCCGGCGACAAAGGACATGGATGTTGCCCGTCGGGGTGGACGGCCCCGACGTGTATTGCCTTGCCACGGGCCAGGCCTACCCCGGCCTGCCGTCATCGGCAGGCGCAGGGGCCGGCACGCCCGGTCATGCCGGCCGGATCAGTCCGCCTGGCGGCGCAGGAACGCCGGGATGTCCAGGTAGTCGCTCGGCAGTTCGGCGGCGGCCGGGGTCGAAGCCGATGCCGACGAGGCGGCAGCGGTATCGGCGCTCGGACGACGCAGGCCCATGCCCAGCGAGTTGCCGGCGGCCTTGGCCACGGCATCGGCCGGGCTTTCGTACTCGCCGAACTCGGCCTGGCCGGTGGTGGCGTTGCGGACCAGCTTGATCGGTGCGCGCTCGCCGGCACGCGGCGCGGCGCCCTTGGCAACGGCACGGTTCAGGCCGGTGGCCACCACGGTCACGCGCACTTCGTCCTGCATGTCCGGGTCGAGCACGGTGCCCACCACCACGGTGGCGTCCTCGGAGGAGAAGCCGTCGATGGTGCGGCCGATCTCGTCGAACTCGCTCATGGTGAAGTCCGGGCCGGCGGTGATGTTGACCAGGATGCCGTTGGCACCGGCCAGGTTCACGTCGTCCAGCAGCGGGTTCTGGATGGCGGCCTCGGCGGCGGCCTGGGCGCGGTCATCGCCACGCGCGGTGCCGGTGCCCATCATGGCCAGGCCCATCTCCGACATCACGGTGCGCACGTCGGCGAAGTCGACGTTGATCAGGCCCGGACGCACGATCAGGTCGGCGATGCCCTGCACGGCGCCCTGCAGCACGTCGTTGGCGGCACGGAAGGCCTGCACCATGGTGGCGTTGCGGCCGAGCACGGTGATCAGCTTCTCGTTCGGGATGGTGATCAGCGAGTCGACGTGCTGGCTCAGTTCCTCGATGCCCTTCAGCGCGACCTGCATGCGGCGACGGCCTTCGAACGGGAACGGCTTGGTGACCACGGCCACGGTCAGGATGCCCATTTCCTTGGCCAGCTGCGCCACCACCGGCGCGGCGCCGGTGCCGGTGCCGCCGCCCATGCCGGCGGTGATGAACACCATGTCCGCCCCCTGCAGGGCATCCATGATGCGCTCACGGTCTTCCAGGGCGGCCTGGCGGCCGACTTCCGGGTTGGCGCCTGCGCCCAGGCCCTTGGTGACGTTGGTACCCAGCTGCAGCTGCAGCTTGGCACCGCAATTCTTGATGGCCTGCGAGTCGGTATTGGCGGTGATGAACTCCACGCCATCCACGCTGCTGTTGACCATGTGCGCCACGGCGTTGCCGCCGCCGCCGCCCACGCCAACCACCTTGATCACCGCGTTCGGTGCCATCTTTTCAATCAGTTCGAAATGCGCCATGTCCATGTCCTCTCTATTGCCGTGATTGGGTCGGGCATCCGGGAAGCATCCTTCTCCTTCTGCGCCCGCCCGCACCGGCGAGTTTTAGTTGATGTACCGCCCGGGCTGCCCCTGCGCGGCGTTGTTGCCTGTATCAATGACTGCGTTACTGCACTTCGTTTGCCCTGCCTACCACTTCACTGCACTACTGCCGCGACGCTCAGAACTCGCCGCGGAACCAGTTCTTCAATTTGTTGAACACGCTGCCGGCGCGCCCGGTGGGCAACGACGGACGACGCGGGTGCTCGATCTGGCTGCCCATCAGCAGCAGGCCCACGCCGGTGGCATGCACCGGGTTACCCACCACTTCGCCCAGCCCGGTGACGTGCTGCGGGATGCCCACGCGTACCGGCATCTGCAGCATTTCCTCGGCCAGCTCGACCACGCCTTCCATCTTCGAGGCGCCGCCGGTGAGCACCACGCCGGCGCGCACCATCTCCTCGAAGCCGGAACGGCGCAGCTCGGCCTGCACCATTTCAAAGATTTCCTCGTAGCGACCCTGCACCGCCTGCGCCAGCGAATGGCGCGGCATGCGACGCGGCGGACGGTCGCCGACCGACGGCACCTGGATGCTCTCCTCGGCGGTGGCCAGCTGCGCCAGCGCGCAGGCGTAGCGCACCTTGATCTGCTCCGCTTCCGGGGTCGGGGTGCGCAGCATGTGGGCGATGTCGTTGGTGACGTGGTCACCGGCGATCGGCAGCGAGGCGGTGTGGCAGATCGCGCCCTGCACGTACACCGCGATGTCGGTGGTGCCTGCGCCGATGTCCACCAGCACCACGCCCAGCTCGCGCTCGTCGGCGGTCAGCACCGCCACGCTGGAGGCCAGCGAAGACAGCACCAGGTCGTCGACCTGCAGGCCGCAGCGCTGCACGCACTTGCTGATGTTGGCCGCGGCCGACTGCGCGCACACCACCAGGTGCGCATGCACCTCCAGGCGCACGCCGGTCATGCCGACCGGGTTGCGGATGCCTTCCTGCGAGTCGTCCAGCACGTACTCGCGCGGGATCGCATGCAGGATCTTCTGGTCGGCCGGGATGGCGACCGCCTTGGCCGCTTCCAGCACGCGGTCCAGGTCGCCCCAGCTGACCTCGCCTTCGCGGATCGGGGTGATGCCCTGCGAGTTGCGGCACTGCACGTGGTTGCCGGAGATCGAGGCATAGACCGAACGGATCTCGCAGCCGGCCATCAGCTCGGCTTCCTCGATGGCGCGCTGGATCGACTGCACGGTGGATTCGATGTCCACCACCACGCCGCGCTTGAGGCCGCGCGATTCGTGCGAGCCGATGCCGATCACCTCGATCGGGCTGCCCGGCGAGTACTCGCCCACCAGCGCCACCACCTTGGAGGTGCCGATGTCCAGGCCGACGATCAACGATTTGTCACCCTTGCGATTCATGTCCTGTCCTGCGTCTGCTTTGTTGCCGGCGGCGGGGTTCCCCAGCTCAGCGTGAAACCGTTGGTATAGCGAAGGTCGGCGCGCACGATCGGCACCTGGGTGCGCGTGAGCTGCGGCAGCACCCGCACGAAGCGGGCCAGGCGCGTGCGTGCGTCATTGCGGCCGACGATGATCTCTGTGCCGTTGTCCAGCGCCAGCGACCAGCTGCCACGGGCGTCCATCACCACTTGGTGCACGTCCACCCCGGCCGGCGCGAACAACGCGCGCGAGTCGTTGTAGAGCTCGACCACTTCGGCGGTCTTGCTGTCCGGGCCATCGAGCAGCGGCAGCGGCGCGTCCTCCAGGCCATGCGGCACGGCGAACAGGCGGCCCTGCTCGGACAGCAGCCGGTCCTTGCCCCAGCGGGCGAACGGCTTGTGCTCGACGATGGTCACTTCCAGCACGTCCGGCCACTGCTTGCGCACCTGCGCGCTCTCCACCCACGGCAGCTTCTGCACGGCGCTCTGCGCGTCCTGCAGCTCGACCGCGAAGTAGCCGGCGCGTGCATACGGCAGCAGGGCCTTCTGCAGCTGTTCGCCGGAGACCCGCTTGAATTCGCCGTGCACGCGCAGCTTGGCCAGCGGCCAACGCTCGGCGCCGACCCAGCCGTTGAGCACGGCCACCACCGGCAGCGCCACCAGGGCGATGGCCAGCAACCAGGCGAGCATGCGCAGGAGCGCGTTCATCGCGCGCCCTCCCCCGCATTCCGCGCACGCGCGGCCGACACCGACCGCGGCGCGGCGATGTGGGCGGGCATGGACGGGAATGCGTGGCGGTTCATTCGGCGGGGTGCTCCTTGAAGCCTTCGGTCACCACCGTCTGGGCCACCGCGCCGATGTCGCCGGCCCCCATCATCAGCAGCAGGTCGCCGTCCTGCAGGACGTCCGGCAGCACCGAGGCCAGGTCGGCCGCCTGGCCGACCACCACCGGCTCGCTGCGACCGCGTGCGCGGATGGCGCGTGCCAGCGACTTGGAATCGGCACCCGGGATCGGCGCTTCGCCGGCCGGGTAGACCTCGCTCAGCACCAGCGCGTCCACTTCGGACAGTACCGCGGCGAAGGCATCGAACTGGTCACGGGTACGGCTGTAGCGGTGCGGCTGGAAGGCCACCACCAGGCGCTGCGACGGCCAACCGCCGCGGGCAGCGGCGAACACCGCCGCCAGCTCGCGCGGGTGATGGCCGTAGTCGTCGATCACCCGCACCTTGGCCCCCTTGTGGGTGGTCACGATGCCCAGGTCGTTGAAGCGGCGGCCGACGCCTTCGAACTTCTCCAGCGCAGCGGCGATGGCTTCCGGGGCCACGCCCAGCTGCCAGCCCACCGCAGCGGCGGCCAGCGCGTTGAGCACGTTGTGCTTGCCCGGCAGGGCCAGCTTGACCGGCACCGAGCTGCCTTCCGGCAGGCGCAGGGTGAAGCGCATGCAGGCGCCGTCCTGGACCACGTCCTCGGCACGCACGTCGGCATTGCTGCTCATGCCGTAGCTCATCACGTGGCGCGGGGTCTTGGCCGCCAACGCCGCCACTTCCGGGTCGTCGATGCACAGCACCGCCAGGCCGTAGAACGGCAGGCGCTGCAGGAACTCGGCGAATGCGGCCTGGACGCGGGCGAAGTCGTTGCCGTAGTTCTCCAGGTGGTCCGCATCGATGTTGGTGATCACCGCCACCAGCGGGTTCAGGCGCAGGAAGCTGCCGTCGCTCTCGTCGGCCTCGGCCACCAGCCACTGGCCACCGCCGAGCTTGGCGTTGGCGCCGGCGGCCAGCAACTGGCCACCGATCACGAAGGTCGGGTCCAGGTTGCCTTCGCTCAGCACCGCGGCGGTCAGCGAGGTGGTGGTGGTCTTGCCGTGCGTGCCGGCCACCGCGATGCCGCGACGGAAGCGCATCAGCTCGGCCAGCATCGCCGCGCGCGGCATGATCGGGATGCGCTGGCTGCGCGCCTCCATCAGCTCCGGGTTGTCCTCGCGGATGGCGCTGGAGACGACGATGCAGTCGGTGCCCAGCACGTTGGCGGCCGAGTGACCGCGCATCACGCGCGCCCCCAGCCGCGACAGGCGACGGGTAGCCGCGTTGTCGGCGTTGTCCGAACCGGAGACTTCGTAGCCCAGGGTCAGCATGACTTCGGCGATGCCGCTCATGCCGGTGCCGCCGATGCCGACGAAGTGCACGCGCGGGAACGCGCGGACCAGGTCGTTGGTGTCGTGGAGGCGACGGATCATGCCCGGCCTCCGGTGTGGCGGGCGCGGGTGCGCGGTGCCGTGTTCATGCTGATTCCTCGAGAATGATGTCCGCGATGCGTTCGGCCGCATCGACCTTGGCCAGCGCACGCGCGGCTTGCGCCATCTGCATGCGGCGGGCCGGCGTATCGGCAAGCGTGCGCAGCACGCCTTCCAGGTTTCTGGCCAGCGCGTCGTCCTGCTTGAGCAGTTCGGCGGCACCGCGCTCGACCAGGTATTCGGCATTGCGGGTCTGGTGGTCATCCACCGCCGCGGCGAACGGCACCAGCACGCTGCCCACGCCCACCGCGCACAGCTCGGCCAGCGTCGAAGCACCGGCGCGGCACACCACCAGGTCGGCCCACGCATAGGCGGCGGCCATGTCCTTGATGAAGGCATCGACGCGGCCGTCCACGCCCGCGACGCGGTAAGCCTGCAGGGCTTCCTCGTGCAGCTTCTCGCCGCACTGGTGCCAGACCTCGATGGCCACGCTGCCACCGAGCGCGGCCAGTGCCTGTGGCACGGCGTTGTTCAAGGCGCGTGCGCCCTGGCTGCCGCCCAGCACCAACAGCCGCATCGGGCCACTGCGTCCGGCCAGGCGCACGTCCGGCGCCGGCAATGCGGCGATCTCCTCGCGCACCGGGTTGCCCACGGCTTCCTCGCGACCATTGGCGAAACTGCCCGGGAAGCCGGTCAGCACGCGCCGCGCGAAGCGCGACAGGATGCGGTTGGTCATGCCGGGCGCGCGGTTCTGCTCGTGCACCAGCAACGGCAGCCCGTGCAGGCGCGCGGCCATGCCACCCGGGCCGGCGGCGAAGCCACCGAAGGCCACCACCGCGCGCGGATTGCGCTCGCGCAGCACGTAACCGGCGCCGCGGATGGCGCGCAGCACGCGCATCGGCGCACCCAGCAAGGCCAGCTTGCCCTTGCCGCGCAGGCCGGAGATGGCCAGCGTGTCGATCGGGATGTCGTGCTGGGGGACCAGCCGGGTTTCCATCGCGCCATCGGCGCCCAGCCACACCACCGGCACGCCACGCGCGCGCAGCACCTTGGCCACGGCCAGGCCGGGGAAGATGTGGCCACCGGTACCGCCGGCCATGATCATCACCGGGCGTGCCTGGGCAGTGGACGCGGCCATCAGGCGATCCTCCCGAAGGTCGGTTCGGCCCGTTGCTGCATGCGGCTGGTACCGCGCGCCGAGCTGTCGCGCCCGTTGGCGGCCTGCAGCGCGGCGGCCACCTCGGTGGCCGAACGGCGCTCGGCGCTGTCGTCCTCGGCGGCGGCAACCACCGGTTCGATGTCCTCGCGGAATTCCTGGCGGCGCACGGCGCGGTTGTATTCGTAGGACACGCGCAGCAGCAGGCCCATCGCCACGCAGGTCATCATCACGCTCGAGCCACCGGAGGAGATCAGCGGCAGGGTCAGGCCCTTGGTCGGCAGCATGCCCAGGTTCACGCCGATCGAGACGAAGGTCTGCAGGCTGATCCACAGCGCGATGCCGAAGGCGATGTAGCCGGCGAAGTGGCGGCGCATCTCGATGCAGCGCATGCCCAGCCAGAACGCACGGCCGACCAGCAGCGCGTACAGGCCGATGATCGCGCACACCCCCAGGAACCCCAGCTCCTCGGCGATCACCGAGAAGATGAAGTCGGTATGCGATTCGGGCAGGTAGTTCAGCTTCTGGATCGAGGCACCCAGGCCGACGCCGGTCCACTCGCCGCGGCCGATCGCCATCAGCGCGTTGGACAGCTGGTAGCCCGAGCCGAGCTGGTCCTGCCACGGGTCCATGAACGAGGTGACGCGGCGCATGCGGTACGGCTCGAAGATCACCAGCAGCACCAGCGCCGGCAGCATCAGCAGCACCGGCAGGATGATGCGCTTGATCTGTGCGCCACCGAGCACCAGCATGCAGGTGGTGATGCCCAGCAGCAGCATCGAGGAGCCGAAGTCCGGCTGCATCAGCAGCAGGCCGACCAGCAGGCCGACCACGCCGACCGGCTTGAGCATGGCGACCCAGGTCGCGTTGACCTCGTCGCGGAAGCGCACCAGGTAGCTGGACAGCCACACGATGTAGAGCACCTTCACCGCTTCCACGGTCTGGAACTTGGACACGCCCAGGTTGATCCAACGCCGCGCGCCGTTGACGCTGCTGCCCAGGCCGGGGATGAACACCACGATCAGCAGCGCGAAGCAGCCCAGCAGCAGCAGCTGGTTGTACTTCTCGATTTCCTTCAGCTCCACCCGCATCGCCACCGCGGCCAGCACCACGCCGATGGCGATGAACATCAGGTGGCGGGTCAGGTAGTAGAACGGACTCTGCGTCAGCGCGATGGAGCTGGAAGCCACCATCACGATCCCGATCGAAGCCAGCGCCATGGCGGCGCCCAGCAGCCACTTGTCGTAGCTGCCGCCGATGGCTTCCAGTCGGGTTGCCTGACGCGAGTAATCGTCCATCAGCGCACCTTGAGCGTTGCCAGGCCGATCAACACCAGCACCACCGAGATGATCCAGAAGCGCACGATCACGCGCGGCTCCGGCCAGCCCTTCAGTTCGAAGTGGTGGTGGATCGGGGCCATGCGGAACACGCGCTTGCCGGTGAGCTTGAACGAGGCCACCTGGATCATCACCGACAGGGTCTCGATCACGAACACGCCGCCCATCACCACCAGCACCAGCTCCTGGCGCACGATCACGGCGATGGTGCCCAGCACCGCGCCCAGCGCCAGTGCGCCGACGTCACCCATGAACACCATGGCCGGATAGGTGTTGAACCACAGGAAGCCCAGGCCGGCGCCGGCGATGGCCGCGCAGATGATGACCAGCTCGCCGGCGCCCGGGATCTGCGGGATCTGCAGGTAGCTGGAGAACACCGCGTTGCCGGAGGCATAGGCGAACACGCCCAGCGCGCAGGCGACCAGCACGGTCGGCATGATCGCCAGGCCGTCCAGGCCATCGGTCAGGTTGACCGCGTTGGAGAAGCCGACGATCCAGAAGTAGGCGATGGCCACGAAGCTGATGCCCGCCAGCGGCAGCGCGATCGCCTTGAACATCGGGATGTAGAACGTCAGCGCCGCCGGCACGTCGGCGGTGTAGAACAGGAACAGGCCGGCGGCCAGGCCGAAGATCGACTGCAGCAGGTACTTCCAGCGCGACTTCAGGCCGTTCGGGTCGCGCTTGGCGATCTTGATCCAGTCGTCGTACCAGCCGATGGCGCCGAAGCACAGCATCACCACCAGCACCAGCCACACGTAGCGGTTGCGCAGGTCGCCCCATAGCAGCACCGAGATCAGCACGGTGGTCAGGATCAGGCCACCGCCCATGGTCGGCGTACCGGCCTTGGAGAAGTGCGACTGCGGGCCGTCCTTGCGGATCGGCTGGCCGCCCTTGAGCTGGGCCAGGCGACGGATCGCGATCGGGCCCAGCCACAGCGACAGCGACAGCGCGGTCAGCGCCGCCAGGATGCCGCGGAAGGTAAGGTAGTTGAACAGGCGGAAGAGGCCGTCCAACTGCTGCAGCCATCGGGCCAGTTCAAGCAACATGCGGGGTTTCCTCGCCGCGCGGCAACAGCGCGGTCACGATCTTGTCCATGGCGCTGCCGCGCGAGCCCTTGACCAGGCAACGCACACCAGCATGAAGTTCGGTTTCCAGCGCGGCCGCCAGCGCGGCGTGGCTGTCGAAATGACGGCCGCCTTCGCCGAAGGCGGTCGATGCGGCCTCGCTCAACGGCCCCAGCGTGTACAGGCGCTTGAGGCCGGCCGCGCGGGCGCGCTGCCCGGCCTGCGCATGCAGCGCGCGTGCATCCGGGCCCAGTTCGCGCATGTCGCCCAGCACCAGCCAGCCTTCTTCCTGGCCTGCGGCCAGCGCGCTGATCGCCGCGGCCAGCGAACCGGGGTTGGCGTTGTAGCTGTCATCGACCAGCACCGCGCCGTTGGCCAGCACGTGGGCAACCTGGCGGCCGGCGACCGGGCGCGCCTGCGCCAGGCCCTGGATCACCAGCGGCAACGCGATGCCGGCGGCCAGCGCCAGCGTCGCGGCGGCCAGTGCGTTGAGCACGTTATGGCGGCCCGGCAACTGCAGCGCCACCGCGGCCTCGCCCTGCGGCGCGTGCAGCTGGAAGCGCGAGCTGCCCTGGCCCAGCACGATGCCGGTGGCGGTGACCTCGGCGCTGGCCTCCAGGCCGAAGCGCAGCACCCGATGGCTGCCGGCACGGGCCACGAAGTACGGTGCGAACGCATCGTCGGCATTGACCACCGCCACGCCGTCGGCGCGCAGGTCGTCGTAGACCGCCGCCTTGGTGTTGGCGATCTCCAGCAGGCTGCCCATGCGCTCCAGGTGCGCCGGCGCGACGTTGTTGACGAGCGACACGTCCGGCGCGGCGATGGCGGTCAGGTAGGCGATGTCGCCCGGCTTGCCGGTGCCCATCTCGTAGATGGCGAAGTCGGCATCGTCCGGCGCATCGATCACCGCCAGCGGCAGGCCGATCTCGTTGTTGCGGTTGCCCGGCGTGGCATGCACGTGCAGGCCCTGCACGGCGGCGGCGTGCTGCAGGATCGCCAGCAGCAGGTTCTTGACGCTGGTCTTGCCGTTGCTGCCGGTGATGGCGAACACGCGCGTGGCGCGGCCCTGCTGCATGCCGGCGGCGATGCGGGCCAGGGCCAGCGTGGTATCGGCGACCACGACCTGTGGCACGTCCAGCGGCTGCAGCGTGTCCACCAGCAGCGCGCTGGCGCCACGGGCCACCGCCTCGGCGGCGAAGTCGTGGCCGTCGAAGCGCTCGCCGCGCAGTGCCACGTAGAGGCTGCCGGCGGCGAGCGTACGGGTGTCGTTGCCAATGGCGTCGATCGCCACGTCCTCGCCGTGGATCTCACCGCCGGCCCAATGCGCGATCAGCGACAGCGGGGTGCGCTTCATGCGGTCACCTCCCCGTTCGCCGAGCGTGCCTGCAGCGCGCGCGATGCCACGTCGGTGTCATCGAAAGGATGTTTGATACCTGCAATCTCCTGGTAGGGCTCGTGGCCCTTGCCGGCGACCAGCACGATGTCGCCCGGGCCCGCCTGCGCGACGGCCGCGCCGATGGCGCGGGCACGGTCACGCTGCACGTTGACCCGGGACGGATCGGCGAAGCCGGCCATGATGTCGGCGACGATCACGTCGCCGTCCTCGCCGCGCGGGTTGTCGTCGGTGACGAACACCACGTCGGCCAATTCCTCGGCAATGGCCGCCATCTGCGGGCGCTTGCCGGTGTCACGCTCGCCACCGCAGCCGAACACGCACAGCAGGCGGCCATCGAGGTGGCCATGCAGGCTGCGCAGCGCCTGCTCCAGTGCGTCGGGCGTGTGCGCGTAGTCGATGACCACGGTCGGTTCACCGTGGCCGCCGAGACGGTTCATGCGGCCACGGATCGGCTGCAACTGCGCCAGCACCTGGGCGATGGTCGCCGCCGGCTGGCCCAGGCCATGCAGCGCACCGGCCACCGCCAGCAGGTTGTCGACGTTGAAGCGGCCCAGCAGCGGCGAACGCAGCGCGAAGCGCGCGTCCCCGATCACCAGCTCGAAGCCGATGCCCTGCCCGTCCAGCACCAGTTGCTCGGCGCGCACGCTGGCACCGGCCTGGCCGGTCGAGCTCAGGCCGATGGCCTGCACGCCTTCGGCCAGGGTGGTGATCAGGTCGCGGCCGAACGCATCGTCCAGGTTGATCGCCGCCGCCTTCAGGCCCGCACGGTGGAACAGCCGGGCCTTGGCCGCGCCATAGGCTTCCATGCTGCCGTGGTAGTCCAGGTGGTCGCGGGTGAGGTTGGTGAACACCGCCACGTCGTAATGCACCGCATCCACGCGCCCCTGGTCCAGGGCGTGCGAGCTGACTTCCATCGCCACCGCGGCGGCGCCGCCGTCGCGCAGTTGGGCCAGCACGTCATGCATCTGCAGCACCAGCGGCGTGGTGAAGCCGGTCGGCACGATGTTGCCGTACAGGCCCACGCCGAGCGTGCCGATCGAGCCACTGGCGATGCCCAGCAGGTGCCATGCCTGGGTCAACAGCTGCACGGTCGAGGTTTTGCCGTTGGTGCCGGTGACGCCGACCATGGTCATCGCACGCGACGGCTGGCCATGGAACTGGTCGGCCATCATGCCCATGCGCTGGCGCAGGCCCGGCACCGCGATGGCATCGGCCGGGGCCGGCAGCTCGGCCGGGGCCGGCGGCTCGAACAGCACCACCGAGGCGCCGTTGGCCCTGGCCTGCTCGACGAAACCCAGGCCATGCGCGCCGAAGCCGGCAATCGCCACGAAGGCATCGCCGGGGCGCACGTGGCGCGAGTCGAGCACCAACCCGCTGATCTGCGGGTCGTGCGGCAGGGCCAGGTCAGGCAGCAGGTGGGACAACAGCATCGTGTGGCTCACTGGCGCACCTCCGTCGTGGCAGGCGCAGGCGCACTGGCCGTTGGCAGTGCGGCGTCGAATTCGGTTTCAGCGTTGGTGGCTTCGGCGGCGTCCTGCGGGATCGGCAGCGGTGCCGTGCTGCTGCCCGGCTTGCCCCCGACCTTGCCCGCGGCCTGCGCCGCCAGCCACGACTGGATGTCGTCCGGCGGCACGTCCATCAGGCGCAGCGTGCCTTCCATCACGTGGTGGAAGACCGGCGCGGACACCAGGCCGCCGTACTGCAGGCTGCCCTGCGGGTCGTTGACCACGATCACCGCGGCATAGCGCGGGTTGGTGGCCGGCACCACGCCGGCGAACAACAGGTTGTAGTGGCCGCGCTCGTAGCCGTTGGGGCCGTTCTTGCGCGCGGTGCCGGTCTTGCCGGCGACGTGATAGCCCAGGATCGCCGCCTGCTTGGCGCCGCCGTTGGTGACCACGGTTTCCATCATCCGCACCACTTCCTGGGCCACGGACGGGTCCAGCACCTGCCGCGCCTCGTTGCGCTGGCCCTTGATGAAGGTCGGCTGGATCACCTGCCCACCGTTGGCCAGCGCCGAGTACGCCTGCGCGATCTGCAGCGGCGTCACCGACAGGCCGTAGCCGTAGGACATCGTGGTCTTGGTGGTGCCGTACCAGCCCGGGCTGCCCGGCGACGGCACCACGCCCGCCGATTCGCCGGGGAAGCCGCTGTGCGGGGCCACGCCGTAACCGAAGCCACGCACCGAGTCGTAGAACATCTGGTCGGGGATGCGCGCGACGATCTTGGCCGCGCCGATGTTGGAGCTGCGGGTGATCACACCGGTGACGTTGAGCACGCCGTTGTTACGCGGCACGTCGCGGATGGTGTAGCGGCCCAGCGACAGGTAGCCCGGGTTGGTGTCGATGACCGTGTCCGGGGTGACCACGTGGTTCTGCAGCGCGGTGGCGATGGTCAGCGGCTTCATCGTCGAGCCGGGCTCGACCAGGTCGGTCACCGCGCGGTTGCGGCGCGTGTCCGGGGTGGCGCCACTGACGGCATTCGGGTTGTAGGTCGGCAGGTTGGCCATGGCCATCACCTCGCCGGTGGCCACGTCCATGATCACGATCGAACCACCGGCCGCACGGTTGGTGGTCACCGCGTTGCGCAGCTCGCGCATGGCCAGGAACTGGATGCGGCGATCGATGCTCAGGGTCAGGTCCTTGCCCGGCTCGGCCGGACGGACCAGGTCGATGCTCTCCACGATCGCGCCCTTGCGGTCGCGGATCACCTTCTTGATGCCCGGCTTGCCGCGCAGCCATTCGTCGAAGGCCAGCTCCAGGCCTTCCTGGCCGTGGTCGTCGATGTTGGTGAAGCCCAGCACGTGCGCCATCGCCTCACCCTGCGGGTAATAGCGACGGAACTCGCGCTGCGAGAACACGCCCGGGATCTTCAGCGCCACGACCTGCTCGGCCACGTCCGGGTTCATCCGGCGACGCAGGTACATGAACTCCTTGTCGGCCTTCTGCGTGACCTTGGCCGTCACTTCGTCGGCGGGCAGGCCCAGGGCCTGCGCCAGCTCGGGGATGCGCTCGGGCACGCGCAGCAGTTCCTGCGGGTTGACCCAGATCGAGGCCACCGGCGTGGACACCGCCACCGGCTCGCCGTTGCGGTCGGTGATCATGCCGCGCGAGGTCGGGATCGGCACTTCGCGCAGGTAACGGGCCTCGCCCTGGCGCTGGTAGAAGTCGCTGTTGATCAACTGCACGTAGGCCGCGCGCCCGACCAGCGTCACCCCGCACAGGCCCAGGCCCACGGCCACCATCATCAGGCGGTTGCGCAGGTTGAACTGGCTGCGGTTGCGGTTGCGCACGGGCTGGTTCATGGCCGGATCACCACGATGTCAGCGGCCTCGGGGAACTTCATCGCCAGCCGGCCCCGTGCCTCCTGGTCCACGCGCGTGGCCTGGGCCAGGGTGGCCTGCTCCAGCTGCAGGCGACCGAACTCGATGTTCAGCTCGTCGCGGGCGTGCTCGAGCCGGGACAGTTCGACGAACAGCTGCCGATGGCGATGGCGCATGAACACCACCCCGATCGCCGAGGCGATGGTGCAGGCCAGCAGCACGATCAGCAGCAGGCGGCTCATGCAGCCACCTCGCGTTTCTGGGCAACCCGCAGCACCGCGCTGCGCGAGCGCGGGTTGACCGCCAGTTCGTCGTCCTCGGCCTTGATGGCGCCACCGATCAGGTCCAGCGTCGGCACGAAGGCCACCGCCTCGGGCAGCCGGCGGTTGCTCGGCGGGGCCTTGGCATGGCGGTTCATGAACTGCTTGACGATGCGGTCTTCCAGCGAATGGAAGCTGATCACCGCCAGCCGGCCGCCCGGCTTGAGCCGCGCCATCGCCGCGTCCAGCCCGGCCTCCAGGTCGGACAGCTCGCGGTTGATGTGGATGCGGATGGCCTGGAAGCTGCGCGTGGCCGGGTGGATCTTGTCCTTGCCACGCGGCATCACCGAGGCGATCACGTCGGCCAGTTCGGCCGTGCGGCTGAACGGCTGGTTGGCACGACGCGCAACGATGGCCCGGGCGATGCGGCGGCTCTGCCGCTCCTCGCCGTAGGTCCACAGCACGTCGGCGATCTCGCGCTCTTCGGCGCGGTTCACCCACTGCGCGGCGCTCTCGCCCGAATCCGGGTCCATGCGCATGTCCAGCGGGCCGTCCTTGCCGAAGCTGAAACCGCGCTCGGCCACGTCCAGCTGCGGCGAGGACACGCCCAGGTCGAACAGCACGCCGTCCAGGCCGGCAGCGGTCTGGTTCCAGTCCAGCAGGTCGGCGAAGCTGCCGCGGTAGATCGACACTCGACCGTCCGGCGCGAAGTCGCGCTCGGCCACGGCGATGGCCTCGGGGTCCTTGTCCATCACCAGCAGGCGCCCGTCCGGGCCGAGCTGGCGCAACACGCCGCCGGCGTGACCGCCACGACCGAACGTGCCATCCAGGTAAGTACCGTCTTCGATCACCCTCAGGCCCTGAAGGACCTGGGTGTACAGCACCGGCAGGTGAGCCGCCGGCGGCTGCGACACCGGAGGGTGACCGGCCTGCGCTTGACCGCGCACCCGGGCACCCCGGCTCACAACTTCAAGTCGAGCAGCCCATCGCCCAGATCCTCGTCAGACAATGTCTGCTGGATCAGTGCGCGATGCGCTTGCTCGCTCCAAAGTTCGAACTTGTCGCCCATTCCCATCAGCACGGCCTTCTTCTCGATGCCCACCGCATTGCGGTGACTGGAAGGCAGGCTGATGCGGCCATTGCCATCCAGTTCCAGATGGGCCGCCGAACCGACAAGCTTCTGCTGCAGGGTGCGCACCACGCGCTGCGTGTTGGGCTTGGCCATCACATCGTCCCGCACCCGTTCCCACTCCTGCTCTGAGTACAACCACAGGCAACCGGCTTCGAACGGGTTGTAGGTCAGTACCAGGCGATTGCCGCTCACGCGCGCGACTAGGTCGCGGTAGGCGGTTGGCACCGCCATGCGTCCCTTGTCGTCAACCGTGATGGCAGTCTCGCCTTGAAACACGACGGCTATACCTGTTTGTCCGCTTTTGCCCAGGGGGTCATTGAACCACGAAAAACCACAAAAAACCCGGTTTTCCCTCTGATGCCCACCTTAGCAGCCGACCTTGGCTTGTCAACAACTTTCCATGCACAAAATCGCCATAAGCATCAATAGCTTGCAGCAATGTTTAGAGACTTGTTCAAGGCTTATCCACAAGTTGCTGTTTCGTCTCAAATTTTGAGATTTCCATGAAATTCAGCACTGTAGAGACCATGTGAAATCACGCCGGTGGCTACCTTGCCATTCAGGCGGGCATGGCTGGCAACTGCGCAAACAGGCACACTCCGTGCATGTGCCTGGTCACCCTTGCCTGGAAATGCCATCCCCGTTGGCGCCTGCTGATGGCCGGCAACCGCGACGAGTTCCACGCCCGCCCGACCGCTGCCCTGCACGCCTGGCCGGCTTCCCCGGCAGCGGTGATCGCCGGGCGTGACCTGCGCTCGGGTGGCAGTTGGATGGGAATCAATGGCAACGGGCACGCCGCCGTGGTCACCAATGTCCGTGACCCGACCGCCGCAACCGGCGGCCCCTCGCGGGGCGAGCTGATCGCCGGCTACCTGGAGGGCAACGTCGGTGCCACCGCCTATACCGACGCACTGGCCCTGCGTGCGGCCGAGTTCGCCCCGTTCAACCTGCTGGTCGCCGATGCGGACCACTGCGCCTACCTGGGCAACCGCCCCGCGGCCCATCGGGTACTGCAACCGGGCATCCACGGCATGTCCAACGGCGCGCTGGACGCGCCCTGGCCCAAGACCCGTCGCCTGATGCAGGTTCTGGACGGCTGGTTGGAGAGCGGCGAGGAGGCGCTGGACGTGATCTGGCAGGCCCTTGCCGATGAGACGCGGCCGCCGGACGCGGAACTGCCGGCCACCGGCGTTCCACTGGAACTGGAGCGGATGCTCTCCAGCGCGTTCATCCGTGGCCGTGACTATGGCACCCGCGCCAGCACGGTGGTCGCGATCGACCATGATGGCCGCGGCTTCATCCATGAGCGCCGATTCGGGCCGGACGGCGTGTGCCTGGGCGAGCAGCGCGTCGATGTGGCACCGGGCCGGGAGTGAGGCTGCGGGGTTTGCCGGGGGCTTGCCAGAAGCCGCCCTCACCCCAACCCCTCTCCCGTGGACGGGAGAGGGGCTCGGTGGATCAAGCATTCCTGGAGCTGAAGCCTGGTATTCACGCTTTTGGTGCCCTGACGCGACGCGAGCCAAGCCATCCCACAGCAGCAGGAAGCCCCTTTAGTAAAGGGGGGGGGGCGCCGACAGACGCGGGGAATTGGGTGGCCAGAGGCCCGGGGCCCACGGTTTCGCACCGCGGAACCTTGGGGCTTTCCTCGCCAGGCAGGTGGTGCACGCCACCACGTGGAACGATCCGCCAGAAGCCGCCCTCACCCCAACCGCTCTCCCGTGGACGGGAGAGGGGCTCGGTGGATCAAGTATTCCTGGAGCTGAAGCCTGGCATTCACGCTTTTGGTGCCCTGACGCGAGCCAAGCCATCCCACAGCAGCAGGAAGCCCCTTTAGTAAAGGGGGCGCGCCGACAGGCGCAGGGAATTGGGTGGGCAGAGGCCCGGGGCCCGAGGTTCCGCGCCGCGGAACCTTGGGGCTTTGCTCGCCAGGCAGGCGAGGAAAGCGGCGGAGCCGGCCGATAAGCCGGGTTCTGTCGTGGACAGTCATTCTTCTAGGCGCCACGTCACCGTGACGCTCAAGCAACCTACCCGGACCCGACGCGGGCCACGTCATGAGGTCCCTATTTGGTCTTGCTCCAGGTGGGGTTTGCCGTACCGGTCTGTTGCCAGACTCGCGGTGCGCTCTTACCGCACCATTTCACCCTTACCGGCCCCTCGCCACCCCGTTGCGTCCTTCCGGACCACTTGGGCGATGCATTCGCATCGCCAGTTGCGGTCATGAGGCCGCAATGGGGTGACGAGGGACGTAGGCGGTATCTTTCTGTTGCACTTTCCGTCGGCTCGCGCCGCCCAGGCGTTACCTGGCACCTTGCCCTGTGGAGCCCGGACTTTCCTCGGCATTCCCGAAGGAATGACGCGACTGTCTGGCCGACTCCGCCGCGCGCATTGTCGCACGTCCAGCAGGGTTTCTGCCCGACGCTTCGTTCATCCGGCCACGGGCGGCACATAGCGCATGCGCTGCACGCCAGTGGCGGTGAACGACAGCAGCCAGCCTTCGCGCAGGATGTCGACCTGCTGGAAGTCGGCATGCGCGTCACTGGCGATCAACTGCGCCGACAGCGCATCCAGCGCCGCCAACCCCCAGTCCAGCAGTGCTTCCTCGGCGACGTCCTCGATGAACGCCACCGGCGGCAGCGGCCAGTTGTCGTACAGCAGCAGGACGTTGCACGGCTGCACCGCGAACGCCGGCTTGTGCAGCACCTCGCGTTTCTTCTCCACCGCCCAACGCATCACCTCCACCCACAGCCGCTCCGGCTCATCGCCGATCCAGGGACTGCCTTCGTAGGTATCGGCCAGCAGTTGCCGCATCAACGGGCTGTCCCATTCCGCCCGCCCTTCCCCCGGACGGTAATGCGGCACCGGACGGACCCAGCCGGAGTTGATGCCGCTCAGCTTGGCCTGCAGCTGCTTGAAGCTCTCCGGCACCACCTCCATGCATTCCACGCCCACCCGCCCGGTTCCGGTATCAACCAGGAAATCCGGGCTTTCGCGCTTGTGCACCTGCACCGGGTACGCCAACTGCGGGGACCAGGCGGTCAGCCAGCGGGTCATCATCCAGCGTTCGCGCTGCTCCTTGGCCTGGCTGCCCGTGGCCACGGCCAATGGATGCTCGCGCAGGTCCAGTTGCCCGCGCAGGCTGGCGGCGTCGGCCGCCGCCCACCACGCCTCAGTCGTTGCCGCCCTGTCCATACAAGGCCTTGCGCGGCGCACCGCTCAGTTCGGCCGCCAGCTTGGCGGCGGTGGAGGGAGGCAGGTGCTCGTTGAGCCTGGCATACAGGCGGCGGCCTTCTGCGACCTTGGCCGCCTCATCGTCGCCGGCGCCCTGCACCATCACCACGAACTCGCCCTTGCGCTGGTTGTCGTCGGCCTGCACGGTGGCCAGCAGCTGCGCCAGCGAGCCATCCAGCACGGTCTCGAACAGCTTGGTCAGCTCACGCGCGACCACCGCCGGTCGCTCCGCACCAAATGCCATCGCCATGTCGGCCAGCGATTCGGCGATGCGGTGCGAGGACTCGTAGAACACCAGCGTGCCTGTCTCGCTGGCCAACCGCTGCAGGCGGTCGCGGCGCGCGGCCGCCTTGGCCGGCAGGAAGCCCTCGAACACGAAGCGGTCGCTGGGCAGGCCGGCCACGCTCAATGCGGCAATGGCGGCGCAGGCCCCCGGCACGGGGCTGACCTTGATGCCGGCCGCGCGCGCGGCGCGCACCAGCCGGAAGCCCGGGTCGCTGACCAGCGGGGTACCGGCATCACTGACCACGGCCAGCGATTCGCCGGCCTGCAGGCGCGCGACCACGCGCTGCGCCATCGCTTCCTCGTTGTGGTCGTGCAGCGCGACCAACGGCTTGCTGATGCCAAAATGCGACAGCAGCTGCCCGGTATGACGGGTGTCCTCGGCGCAGATCGCCGCCACCGAACGCAGCACCTCCTGCGCGCGCGGGCTCAGGTCGGCCAGGTTGCCGATGGGCGTGGCAACGACATACAAGGTGGCAACGGTGGTACTCATCATCGGGATTTCCATGGGCAAGGGTAGAATCCTACCGTTTCCCCCGCCCGGCACCGCCGCGCCCCGTCGAACGGACCTCAAATGAACAAGCAAGCCGCTCGGATTTCCGCCCTGTCACTGTCGATGCTGCTGTTCGTGGGCTGCGTCACCACCAGCGTGGCGCCGACCACGTCGCCTGCCCAGCAGGCCGCCATCGCCCTGCTCGAGCAGGGCAAGCCGCGCGAAGCGGCGCAGCAACTGGAAGCCCAGGCCGCGCAGGCGCGCGGTGCGGGCAAGTCGATGCTGCTGGCCGACGCCGCCTTTGCCTGGCACGACGCCGGCGACGATGCGCGTGCGCGCATGCTGATCCCGCAGGTGCAGGTGCGCCAGCTCAGCGGTGCCACCCGCCAGCGGTACCACCTGATGCTGGCCGAGCAGGCCCTGGCCGAGCAGCAGCCGGCGGTGGCCCTGCAGGCGCTGACCGGCAGCAATGACCCGTTGCCGCCCGCGCTGCAGACGCGCTGGCTGCTGGCCCGCGCGCAGGCGCTGGAAGCCACCGGCGATGCGTTCGCCGCCGCCGCCGAGCGCGCCCGCGCCGGCGTGCTGCTCAGCGGCACCGCGCGCAACGACAACCAGCGCGCCATCACCCGCCTGCTGGCCGGCATCAACGATGCCACCCTGTCCAGCCGCGCCGCCGCGCTGCCAGTCGGCGACCCGCTGTACAACCACGCCGGGCGCGCCCTGCTCGGCCGTGGCCTGCCGCTGCCGCGTCCGTTCGACCGCGATGCCGCGTGGCAGGTCGATACCGGCAAGCGCCCGCCGGCCGACGTCGACGGCTACCGTCCGCCGGTCAAGCTCGCGGTGCTGCTGCCGCTGACCGGCAACCTGGCCACCGCGGCCGCGCCGGTGCGCGATGGCCTGCTGGCCGGCTATTACGGCGAAGGCCGGCGCCGCCCGCAGATCGATTTCCTCGACACCCGCGGCACCGCCGCCGGTGCGATCGCCGCCTATGACAAGGCCGTGGCCGCCGGCGCCGACTTCGTGGTCGGCCCGCTGGGCCGGGACGAGGTCGATGCGCTGTTCCACCGCGATCCGCTGCAGGTCCCGCTGCTGGCCCTGAACCGCGGCAAGGATGCACCGCCGCCGGGCAGCGCCGCGTTCTCGCTGGCCCCGGAAGACGACGGCATCATGGCCGCCGAATACCTGCTCGGCCGCGAGCGCGGCAACGTGCTGGTGATCGCCAGCAACGACGACAGCGGCCGCCGTGCCAGCGCCGCGTTCAAGGAGCGTTTCGCCGAACGCGGCGGTAAGCTCGCCGCCAGCATCAATGTCGGCGAAGCCCCCGGCGACATCAGCGCGCAGCTGCGCCAGGCCGCCGGCGTGGACGCGGTGTTCCTCGCGGTGAAGGGCAACCAGGCGCGCGCACTGGCCCCGCAGCTGGCACTGTCCGGCCTGGCCGGGGTCAGCCGCGTCGGCACCTCGCAGCTGGTCAACAACACCGGCAAGGCCGAGGAAGACACCGCGCTGGACGGCATCATCTATCCGAGCGAGGCATGGACCACGCGCGGCGTGGCCGGCCTGCCGGCCGCCAGCAGCCTGGCCAGCACCCTGCCGACCGCGCGTGGCGGTGCCGCCCGCCTGTTCGCCTTCGGCTTCGATGCCTGGAAGATCACCGCCTACCTGGAAAAGCTGGCCACCAGCACCAGCGGTGGACTGAGCGGTGCCACCGGCGCGCTGCACCTGGACGGCTTCGGCAACGTGCTGCGCACGCCGGCATGGTCCACCTTCAGCGGCGGCCGCCCGACCCCGATCGGTGATGGCCGCTGACCAGGCCCGGCGTGGCGCGGCGGTGGAAGCTGCCGCGCGCACGCACCTGGAACAGGCCGGCCTGCGTTGGCTGGCCAGCAATGTCCGCTATCGGGGTGGCGAACTGGACCTGGTGATGCGCGAGGCCGGCCGCGAAGGCGCGTTGGTGTTCGTCGAAGTCCGCTACCGTCGCTCCAGCGCATTCGGTGGCGGTGCCGCCTCGGTCGATGCCGGCAAGCGCCGCCGCCTGCTGCATGCCGCGCAGCTGTACCTGTCCCAGCACGACGTACTGGCACGCCTGCCATGCCGGTTCGACGTGGTCGAAGCCAGTGGCGAGCCCCCGCGCCTGCACTGGATCCGCGACGCCTTCCGCGCCGACGACTGCTGATGCCCAGTGTCTTCACCCATGCCGCGGTCCCGCTGGCGCTGTGGTGCGCGAGCGAACGCGGGCGCATTTCCGCCCGCCTGCTCGGTGCCGGCGTAGCGGCGGCAATGCTGCCCGATGCCGACGTGCTCGCCTTCGCCCTGCACATTCCCTATGCCGATGCCTTCGGTCATCGCGGCGCGAGCCATTCACTGCTGTTCGCCGCCGTGCTGGGCCTGGTGGCATGCGCGTTGTCGCCCTGGCTGCGCGCCAGCCGGGTGCAGGCGGCCGCGTTCGTGACCGCCTGCGCGCTGTCGCATCCGCTGCTGGACGCCTTCACCTCGGGCGGGCTGGGCGTGGCGTTGTGGTGGCCGTGGAGCGAGCAGCGCCTGTTCGCGCCGTGGCGCCCCATCCGCGTTTCGCCCTTCGCCAATAATTTCTTCAGCGCCCGCGGGCTGCAGACCATGCTGTCGGAACTGCGCTGGGTATGGCTGCCGCTATTCTCCTGCGTGCTGGGCTGGAAGCTGGTCCAGCACCGCGCACCCACCGATCAGACATCCCCATGACGCCGTTGCCGCCCGCCTTCCACGCCACCCTGTCCGAACTGCTCGGCGAAGACTGGCGCACCGATGCCACCGCGCTGGAAGCGCACGCGCAGGACAACTCCTGGCGGCATGCCTTGCCGCAGGGCGTGGCCCTGCCACGCAACCGTGAACAGGTGCAGGCCATCGTGCGTGCCTGCCACGACCATGGCGTGCCGCTGGTCGGCCGTGGCGCCGGCACCGGCACCACCGGTGCTGCGGTGCCCACCGCCGGCGGCGTGGTGCTGTCCTTCGTGCACATGAACCGCATCCTCGACATCCGCGCGGGCGACCGCTGCGCGGTGGTCGAACCCGGCGTGCTCAACGGCGACCTGCAGCAGGCACTGATGCCGCATGGGCTGTTCTGGCCACCGGACCCGTCCAGTGCCGAGATCTGCAGCATCGGCGGCAACCTGGCCTGCAATGCCGGCGGCCCACGCGCGGTGAAGTACGGCACCAGCCGCGACAACGTGCTCGGGCTGGTCGCGGTGACCGGCACCGGCGCGCTGATCCGCTGTGGCGGCCCGTATACCAAGGACGCTACCGGCTACGACCTGACCCACCTGATCGTCGGCAGCGAAGGCACGCTGGCACTGATCGTGGAAGCCACCCTCAAGCTGGCGCCGCGACCGCGCGCGCAGGCCGGCCTGCGCGTGCTGTACCGCGACGCCGGGTCGGCCGCAGCGGCGGTGTCGCGGGTGATGGCGCAGCCGGTGACACCGACCATGCTGGAATTCATGGATGCCCGCAGCCTCGAACTGCTGCGCCGCAATGGTGCGCAGGTGCCCGATGCCGGCGCGATGCTGCTGATCGAGGCCGACGGCGACGACGACACCCTGCCCTACCTGCTCAATGCACTGGCCCAGGCCGCCGAAGGCGATGGCATGCTGGAACTGGACGTGGCCACCGACGGCAGCGCCCGCGACCGGCTGTGGGCGGCGCGGCGCGCGCTCTCCCCCGCGCTGAAGAGCATCGCGCCGGGCAAGATCAACGAGGACGTGGTGGTGCCGGTGTCGCGCATCCCGGAACTGGTGGAGGGCGTGCAGCAGCTGTCGCGGGAAGCGGCGTTGCCGATCGTCACCTTCGGCCATGCCGGCAACGGCAACCTGCACGTCAACATCCTTTACCACCCGGACGACGCCGGCGAGAGCGCCCGCGCCCATGCCGCGCTGCCCAAGGTGTTCGCGCTGACGCTGGCGCTGGGCGGCACGCTGTCCGGCGAGCACGGCATCGGCCTGGCCAAGCGCGACTTCATGGCCCAGGCCTTCAGCGCCAGCACGCTGGCCGCGATGCAGGCGATCAAGCAGGCGCTGGACCCGGCCGGCATCCTCAACCCGGGGAAGGTAATGCCGCCCCTGGTGCCCACTCCCCATGGGCACCAGGGCACGGACTTCCCCTGAGACATTGCCCCGCACACGCACGGCGACCGGCGCGCCTGCATGCGCCGTCGCGCGTGGCGGGGAATCGTAGGTCGGTGGTGTTACGCCACCGCTTCAGCGTAGCGGCAGGACAGCAGTGCCTTGACCAGGAAATCGACCTGGCTGGCCTCACGCGCATCCACCCACATCACCGGCAGGCGATGGCCTGCCTGGGACAGCGCGTTGCGGAAATCGGTGAAGCGGAACGCCGGTTCGCGGTCCTGGCAGGTGATGCCCACCGCGAAGCAGGCCTCCGGCGCCAATGCACGGAAGTGTTCCAGCAGCGTCAGCGTACTTGGCAGCGCGCGCGGGTTGAGTGCGCTCACAAGTACGATCACGCCAATCGCTCCTTCGGCGACGATCGGCCACATGAAATCCAGGTAGGCCTGGCCCGGCACGCCGTAGACATGCAGCAGTTCGCCGTCACCCAGCTCGATGGAGCTGTAGTCCAGCGCCACGGTGGTATGCGACTTGTCCTCGAACGCCTCCAGTGCCGCCTCGTCACTGATCGGCATTTCGGTGCTGATCGGTTCCATGTCCGAGATCGACCTGATCGCGGTCGTTTTTCCCGCACCCATTTCACCGACAAATACCAGCTTGGTTGCCATAGCCGTCAGACCTGAAGCCCCTTGGAAAAATTGAGCCCGAACCGTTTTGCGATACGCGAGAAGAAGCCGGAGACCTTGTTGCCGGAGCCGCGCGGGGTGGCCACCGGCGCGCTGGAGGTATCCAGCAGGTGCGTGCAGGCAGCGGCCCCCATGATACGGGCAACGTCGTCCAGTGACGTACCCGTGGCCTGGGCCAGCTCGTCCGGTCGCCATGGACGGATCATCATCGCCGCCATCGGCAGCAGCCACTGCATCGGCAGCTTGCCGGTCTCCACCTCGGGCCAACCGCGCAGCCGGCAATGGCCCTGCAGGTCCACCGGCAGCAGCGGCTCGCTGTTCAGCACCGCCGCCCGCCAGCAGAAATCCTCGAACGGGTGCTGCCCGACCGCATCGGACATGCACTGCTCCAGCGTCGTGTCGCCGTCGAGCAGCGACAGCGTCCAGCCGGCTTCGGCCGCCGCCCGCAGGCAGTTCTCGTAGGGGATGTCGCGCAGCAGGGTGACCTGGGTCTGGTCGGCATCGACCACCACCTTCACCAGGCCCATGTGCAGCAGGCAGGGTTTGCCCCTGGCCTCTTCCAGGCTGCGGAACAGGGTGCGCGGGCGGAACCGCTCGCCACTGCTGTCCGCGGCCAGCAGGAGCTGGCGCAGTTGCTGGAAGATCTCGCGGACGCTGGCGCCATAGGCCACGCCCGGCACGCTCAGGCTGGACAGGACGTTGCGGGTGACCGCCAGTACCGGCAGCCCCTTCCGGTCGGCCTCGCGCAGCAGCTCCTGGCCGCGGCTGTCGTCGGCACTGGCCACCAGCAGGTCCACCTTCTGCTGGTTCCATTCCTGCACGTCGGCCTGGATGTACTCGGCCATCAACAGCGAACTGGCGACCTTCAGCCGCATGACGTGCAGGACATCCAGTCCCTGGCAACCAATCACGGCGGCGGAGATCTTGCGGGCGGGTGCACTCATCGTATCGATCAGGCCTGGGCGTCGAAGCGCATCAACTGCACCGCCGCCCCGTCACGGGGCAGCGGTGCATCGGTCGATCACTTGAAGTCGAGCGTCTGCTCGAAGGACTTCAGCTCGTGGCGAGCCAGGGCCAGGTTGGCGCGCGAGCGATCCAGCACCACGTACAGGAACAGGTCCTGGTTGCTTTCCAGCGGACGGATCAGGTGGTACTGCTTGGTCAGGGTGATCAGGATGTCCTCGATCGCCTCGGTGATGCCCAGCGACGCGGCGACGCGGCGCTTGGCGCGCACCACTTCGGTGTTGCCTGCCGCAGCGACTTCCAGGTTGAGCGGACCGCCGCCGAGCATGCCCAGGGCCATGCCGCTGTCGCTGTCGACCAGGGCAGCGCCGACGAAACCGGCGATTTCATTCAACTTGTCGAGCTTTACGTTTCCAGCCATGTTCATCTCCAAGGTTCAGTGATCTTGATGACGTGCCGCCCAGTCCTTCCCCGGAAAGGCAACACGGTTGGTCGAGGCGAAGCCCGTCGACCCGGGCCGGTCCTCCGGCACGCCGGAAGACCTGTAGCACAGATGCGTTACAGCCAATGGGGTTACAGCAGGGACTTGATGCGGGCCGCGGCATCGCGGGCCGCGTAGAGCAGGATCGCCAGCGAGGTATCGGAATGGCCCAATGCCGCCAGCGTGTACGGACGGTCGGCATCGACGCGGACCAACACCATGCTGCCCTGCGCGGTGGACATGGTCACGTAGTCGGCCGTTGCCAGCCCGAGCTCGCGCGACAGGGTCTCACCCAGGGTCAGGAAGGAGTTGCTCATCGCCGACAGACGTCGCGGGTCGAGCTTGTTGCGGGAACGGTGCGCGATGGCACGGCCATCGGCCGTGGACACCAACAACATGGAAATGCCAGCGCTGCCTTCCATCACGCTGTCCAGTGCCGCTTCCAGCGCAGGGCCGTCCACGGTCACCGAAGGCGAACCTACATCGCTCATCTTCGCCCTGACCTTTTCAAGCGTTGCCATTTCCATTCACGATCCCCTGTTAATCGCGTCGCACCCAGCAGGAACGAAAAACGCGACATCGATCACGTTGTTGATGGTATGTATGAATACGTGGACACGATGTGAACGGCATTTCTCATCGTTCAAAACGGGCTTTTCCTATTGCCCCCCGATCGAAAAGTGATTGAACCCCGACCGCTCCCTGGAGACTGCCTTGCCCTCCCCGTCGAGCAGCCGGACCCCGCTTCCGGTTCGAATATAGCCAATACGTGTAGCCCGAACTGCTACCGATGCCATGCTTTGAGCGACCTGCGCGCGCGCGGACGCCGGCGCGGTGAAGCACAGCTCGTAGTCGTCACCGGCGCCTGCACGCAGATCTTCGAAAGCCGCGCCGAGCTGCAGCTCGCTGGCGTGCTGCGATGCCGGCAGGCTGCTTTCCATCACCTCCGCGGCAACCCCACTGCGCGCGCAGACATGCCCGAGGTCGGCCAGCAGGCCGTCGGAGACATCGATCGCCGCACTGGCCAGCCCGCGCAGCGCCAGGCCGGCCTCCAGCCGTGGCGTCGGCCTGGCCAGGCGCAACCGCAACTGCTCCCGTGCCGGCTCGGCCACAGGGCCGGCCACCGCCAACTGCCCCTGCTGCCATAGCGCCAGCGCCAGGCCCGCCTCACCCGGCACGCCGGTCACCCAGACATCGTCGTCCGGCCGCGCGCCGTCGCGGCGCAGCGCTTGTCCGACGGGCACCTGGCCCATCGCGGTGATCGAGATCGCCAGCGGGCCGCGGGTGGTGTCCCCCCCGACCAACGCCATCCCGTGCCGGTCGGCCAGCGCGAAGAAGCCTTCGGCGAAGCCCTCCACCCAGCTGGCCGATGATTCGGGCAGCGACAGCGACAAGGTGCACCATGCCGGCTGCGCGCCCATCGCGGCCAGGTCGGACAGGTTCACCGCCAGTGCCTTCCAGCCGATGTCCTGCGCCGGGGTCTCGTGCGGGAAGTGCACCCCGGCATTGAGCGTGTCGGCGGTGACCACCAGCTGCTGCCCGGGCGCAGGCAGCAGCAGCGCGGCATCGTCACCAATGCCCAGCGCGATGTCGGCGCGTGCGCCGGTGCGGCGACGGATGCGATCGATCAGGCCGAACTCGTCAAGACTCATGGGTTGCACTCTGGATACGAAAACGCCGGTGCCGATGATGCCGGCCCCGGCGTGTTCATGGATCACGGGCGGCGGCGAGGCCGCCGTCGGCTTACTGGCCGGACTCGGTCTTGCGCCACTCCACCGCAGCGCGGTCGAGCACGCCGTTGACGTAGGTGTGGCCGTGTTCGGAACCGAAACGCTTGGCGGTCTCGATGGCCTCGTTGATCACCACGCGGTACGGCACGTCCAGGCGGTAACGCAGCTCGTAGGCGGCCACGCGCAGCACCGCGCGCTCGATCGCATCGACTTCTTCCACGCCACGGTCGACGAACGGGGCCAGCGCCTCGTCCAGGTCGCGACGGTGGTCGAGCACGCCGCGCAGCAGGCTCTCGAAGTAGGCCAGGTCGGCGATTTCATGTGCCTGCTCGTGCGCGAACTGGGCCAGCAGCGACTCGGCGTTGCCGCCGGAGATCTGCCAGGCGTAGATCGCCTGCAGGGCACGACGACGGGCGCGCGAGCGCAGCACCGGGTCGATGCCGTCGCGGCGGACGGGCTTTCCGGCAGGCTTGCCGTTGTTCTTGCTGCTCATGGCAACTGCTCCAGAAGATTGACCATTTCCAATGCCGCCAACGCGGCTTCCTCACCCTTGTTGCCGTGGCTGCCGCCTGCGCGGGCCTCGGCATCCTCGACCCGCTCCACTGCCAGCACGCCATTGAGCACCGGCACGCCGAAATCCAGCTGGGCGCGCATCAGGCCTTCGGCGCAGCGGTCGGCCACGTGCTCGTAGTGGCGGGTATCACCACGGATCACGCAGCCCAGGGTGATGATGGCGGCGTGCCGGCCAGCGGCGGCCAGGCGGGCGGCGACCAGCGGGATTTCCCACGCACCCGGCACACGCACCACGTCGATAGCGTCCTCGCCGATGCCGTTGCCGGCCAGGCTCTGGCGGGCGCCAGCAACCAGCACGTCGGTGATGCGGGCATTCCAGCGGCTGGCGATGATGGCAAAGCGGGCCGAACCGGCCGGGCGGAGGTCGCCTTCGTAGTGGCTCATGGGGTGTGGGGATCCTGAGGGTAGGTAAGTTTAACGTGCGCGGGCGGTGCGGGGCGGGCTTGGCGGTGCTTGGGCTGCGGGACAAGGCGGAGAACACCCCTCCCCAGCCCTCCCCTACGCCTTCGGCGCAAGGGAGGGGGTAGTCCTAGCGAGCTGCCAGAGTTCAGCAATGCCGGCTTCAGCCCCCTCCCGTTGGCGCAAGCCAAGAGGAGGGTTGGGGAGGGGTTATTCTGTGCGCGGGACAACCTCTCACCCCATCCGCCTTCAGGCCTGAACGGTCTCGACGATCTCCAGGCCGTAACCGGCCAGGCCGATCTGGCGGCGCGGGGTGCCCAGCACGCGCAGCTTGCCCAGACCCAGGTCGGACAGGATCTGGGCACCGGCCCCGTTGCGGCGCCACTGGCCCACGTCCTTGTCCTTGCCCGGCACCACCGGCGCCGGCTGCTGGCGCAGGCGGGCCAGCAGGCTGCCGCTGTCACGCGGCGCCGACAGCACCACCATCACGCCGGCACCGGCCGCATCGATGGCGCGCAGCGCATCGGTGGCGGCCACGCCGAAGTCGTCGCGGCGCCAGTGCAGCAGGTCGGCCAGCGGGTTTTCCACCTGCACGCGCACCAGCGTCGGGGTGTCCTTGTCCGGCGTGCCGCGGACCAGCGCGAAGTGCAGGTCATTGGCAATGCGGTCGCGGTAGGTGACCAGCCGGAACGCACCGAATTCGGTGTCGATGTCGCGCTCGTCCACGCGCTCGACCGTGTGCTCGGTGGCCAGGCGGTAGGCGATCAGGTCGGCGATGGAACCCATTTTCAGGCCGTGCTCGCGGGCGAACACCTCCAGCTCCGGGCGACGCGCCATGCTGCCGTCGGGGTTGAGGATCTCCACGAGCACGCCGGCCGGCTCCAGCCCGGCCAGCATGGCTAGGTCCACGCCGGCCTCGGTGTGGCCGGCGCGGGTCAGCACGCCACCGGGCTGGGCAATCAGCGGGAAGATGTGGCCCGGCTGGTGCAGGTCCGACGGCTTGGCATTGGGCTTGACCGCGGTACGAATGGTGTGGGCGCGGTCGTGCGCGGAGATGCCGGTGGTGACGCCCTCGGCGGCCTCGATGCTGACCGTGAAGTTGGTCTGGAACTGCGCGGTATTGGCCTGCACCATCGGCGCCAGACCGAGGTCTGCCGCGCGCGTGCGGGTCAGCGGCAGGCACACCAGGCCGCGGCCATGGGTGACCATGAAGTTGATGTCCGACGGCTTGACCAGCTCGGCGGCCATGATCAGGTCGCCTTCGTTCTCGCGGTCCTCGTCATCGACGATGACCACCATGCGGCCGGCACGGATCTCTTCCAGCAGTTCGGGAACGGGTGCGAAGTTCATCGTGCGGCTCCTTGGCCCAGCAGGCGCTCGACGTAACGGGCGACCAGATCGATTTCCAGGTTCACCGCGCTGCCCACGCCGGTGGCCGAGAACGCGGTATTGGCGACGGTGTGCGGGATCAGCGCGACCTCGAAGCCTTCGTCGTCGGCCTCGTTGACGGTGAGGCTGACGCCGTCCACGCAGATTGAGCCCTTCCTGGCGATGTACTTGAGCAGCGGTTCGGGCGCGGCGAAGCGCCAGCGCAACGCGCGCGCATCCTCATGGATGGACAACACCTTGCCCAGCCCATCGACGTGGCCGCTGACCAGGTGCCCGCCGAGGCGGTCGGTCGGGCGCATCGCGCGCTCGAGGTTGATCACCGCGCCGTCGGCCAACGTGCCAAGCGTGGTCAGGGACAGGGTCTCGGTGGACGCATCGGCCTGGAAGCTGTGCGCGTCGAATGCGATGACGGTCAGGCAGACGCCGTTGACGGCGATGCTCTCGCCCATCTGCACGTGGTCGAACGGCAGGTTGCCGACGTTGAAGGTGAAGCGGACGTCGCCGCCGATGGGTTCGCGTGCGGCCAGCATGCCGACGCCTTCGATGATTCCAGTAAACACTAACGTTCTCCGCGGAAAGTGAGCGAAAAACGCCGCAAGGCAAACAGGCGCACGGACCCTGCGAGGGGCCCGGGACACCGTCTTCTTTCATCCGGACTATGACCGTCGGCTCCGGCATCTGACCGGATCTGCTGACCTCCTGCCCACCATCTGCACATGTTTGTGCCGGCCGACCGGAGCGCTCGCGGGCTCGTCCGGCTACCCCGGAAAGGGCGCCAAACCTACCGCCGGTGGGGAGTTACACCCCGCCCTGAAGACGTTTGTGCGTGCCGGCGAACCGGCCCGCCCATTGTATCAGCCCCGTCTGAACGGATGGATTCCCGTCAATATTTCGTTAAACTCCCGCCGCCGCGACATGAGGTTGCGGTGCTGGCCTGCAATGGGCCGGGCGATACACACTGGATTTGAAGAGGATTTTCATGCGCAAGACCCTGATTCTGGCCGCCCTGCTGGCCGCCACCCCGTTCGCCGCCGCCGCTGACGAACTGAGCTACACCTTCGTCGAAGCCGGCTGGACCCAGGTCCGCATCAACGACAACAACCTGGACGATCCCAAGACCAACGGTGCCTACCTGCGCGGTTCGTACAACATCGCCAAGAACGTCAATGTGTTCGGTGGCTACTCGCGCATGTCCGAGAGCTTCAACCTGGGTTACGGCGCCCGCGCCAAGTACACGCTGGACATGCCGGAGCTGGGCATCGGCTACCACATGAACCTGAGCGACCGCGTGGACTTCACCACCGACATCGCCTGGGTCCGCGTGGGCACGAAGGAAGAGCTCTCCGGCTTCGGCGCCTACGACGGCAGCTACAAGGAACACACCAACGCTGGCCGCATCACCGCCGGCATCCGCGCCAAGCCCTCGCCGCGCACCGAAGCCTGGCTCAAGGGCGGCGTGATCGATGGCAGCCGCATGGACACCGAGTTCGTCGGCACCCTGGGCGGCCAGGTCAAGTTCAACCAGACCTGGGGCCTGGTCGGCGAGATCCAGCTGTTCGACGACGTCAGCCAGTACTCGGTTGGCGTTCGCGCCAGCTTCTGATCCCCTCCGGGATCGGCATGCAACGGGGGCCGCAAGGCCCCCGTTGTTGTTTCAGGCGCACAGGAGCGGCCCCGGCCGCGAAGCACGTGTGGTTCCCGTGCGCGGAAGAAAAAGCGATCTTGCAGTGCAGGCGGTTGGACTTCCCGGTGCCTGCGCCCTTCCCGGCTTCGTGCCTGAAGGCGCTCCCACCGCAGGTGCGCGGCTACGGGCGCAGCAATACGCGCAGCTCCTTGCCGACCCTGCCGGCATCCACCACCTCCAACGGCACCGCCTGCGCCATGTGCTCGATGCCCAGGCCCGCCAGCAGCGGCCGGGCCCCGTCGCCCATCAACAGCGGGGCGATGTAGAGCAGCAGTTCGTCGGCCAGGCCGGCCTTGAGCAACGCGCCGCACAGGGTGGGGCCCGCTTCCACATGGACTTCGTTGATGCCGCGTGCGCCCAGCAGGGCCATCACCGCATGCAGGTCGAAGCGGCCATCCCCGCCCAACGGCGCGGTGGCAAATTCCGCCCCTTCCAGGCAGGGCGCAGCCAGCGCCGCATCGTGCAGGTACAGGGTGGGTGCGTCGCCTTCGCGTACCCGCGCGCGTTCGAGCGTGCGCAGCCGGGCATCGAGCACCACGCGCAGCGGCGGCAGGAACTGGCCGTGTTCCGGGCGCGCGGTCAGCTGCGGGTCGTCGGCCAGCACCGTGGCCGCACCGGTCAGGATGGCACCGGCGCGTGCCCGCCAGTGCTGTACGTCGGCACGTGCCGCCTCACCGGTGATCCACTTGGACTCACCATTGGCCATGGCGGTGCGCCCGTCCAGGCTGCCGGCCAACTTGACCCGCACGAACGGCCGGCCGCGTTCCACCCGCGACAGGAAGCCACGGTTGAGCGCGCGTGCCGCGTCGGCCATCAGGCCCACCGCCACCTCGATGCCGGCCTGACGCAGCAACGCGAAGCCCCCGCCATCCACATCCGGGAACGGGTCGCCCATCGCCGCCACCACCCGCGCCACGCCCGCCTCGATCAGCGCCAATGCACACGGTGGCGTGCGGCCGTAATGGGCGCAGGGCTCCAACGTGACATAGGCAGTGGCCCCGCGTGCGCGCTCGCCGGCCGCGCGCAGGGCGAACACCTCGGCATGCGGCCCGCCGGCACGCTGGTGCCAGCCTTCACCCACCACCTCGTCACCGTGCGCGATCACGCAGCCGACCATCGGATTGGGCCGCGTGGTCCAGGCCGCCTGTTCGGCCAGGCGCAGCGCGCGGGCCATCAGCAGGTGATCGGTGGCGGTGAACGGGCTCATGCGGGACTCCAAGGGATGCTGCGTGCGATGACGGCAACCGGCGGGAACGACGATCCGGAGTGCCTGGCATGCAAGTTTACGCGTGCCGCCACCTGCACCGCCGGCCATGCGTGGGACTCAGCCTTGCCGCGTCCGGATTTCCATCACGGTGATGGCCAACGGCCCCAACTGCAGTTCGGCGTGCACCCGCCAGCCAAGGCCCTGGTACCAGGGCACCATCGGCGCCTCGCAGTACAGGTACAGCGTCGGCACACCCAGGGCAGCGGCCTGGGCGACGCAATGCCGCACCAACGCCGCACCCACGCCCATCCCGCGTGCGCGGGGCTGCACGTACAACGATGCCAACCACGGCGACCACCCGCGGATCTGCTCATGGTCGTCATGCAGCAGGCTGACCGAGCCCAGCCAGCCCTGCCCGTCTTCGACCAGCCAGCTGCACGGAATGGCATCGCGCTGCTGCGCGCGCAGTTCGGCTTCGGCCTGGGCAACGGTCCAATCGGGCAGCAGGCCGCCGAAGGCCTGCACATGGGCAGCCGCCAGCGCCGGCAGGTATTCGGGGCGGTCAAGCAGATTGACGATCAACATCCGTACTCACGAAATCAAATGGCAGAACCGGTCAGGCCCACTGCGCAACGGCCAGCGTTCACGGCCGCTGGTAACGCCCGCGCTCACGTTCGTCCCCCGGCCAGACCGGCACCAATGCCTTGTCTTCGACACGCAGGAAGGTCGGCATCGGCGCATCGCCCCCTGCGCTCAGGGCTTCCACATCCAGCCGCATCAACAGTGGCCAGCGCGCGTCCCCGTCCACCGCCATCCAGGTCATCGGCATGCCGCTGCGCGGCCAACGTGCCCCCACCTGCACCGGCATGCCCGGGCGCGGCGCGAACAGGGCCGCACCGCGTTCGGCCTGTACCGTCTGTTCCTGGCCATCGGGCCAGCGCAAGGCGACTTCAAGGCCATCGGCGCTCATGCCATGGCTGACCTCGAATGCATAGACCAGCAGGCGATCGCCCTGGTCCGGCATCGGGTACTTGTCCATGTCTGCATACGTCGCGCGCGCCTGCTCGTCACCGTCACGCCGCAGCAGCTGGAACGGCACCTGGGCGCCCTGCTCCCGCGCCATTCCCACGCAGTCCCCGTTGCGCCACCAGCGCCCCTGGGCGGCGAAATCCAATGCTCCGTAGGCCAGCATCCACTGGAAACGCCCGTCCGCGCCGAGTACCAGCTCCGAGCCCACTTCCTGCATGCCGGAGAGGTAGTAGTGGCCCGCGACCGCGCTCGATTCCGCCGATGGCCGCTGCGATGGCTCCGGACACACACCCGCCCGGGAAGGGTCCGCCGCCAGCACCGGCAACGGAACGGCCAACGTCAGCAGCATGCCCAGCCGCCGCCACCTGCTCCGCACCGTCCGGGTCTTCTGGCCTGGCATCACCGTGCCTTCCTGTCATGCCGTGGCAGACACGGCTTCACCGCCGGACCGGCTTTGCCGCCTTGCCGTCCGGCACATCGGCCACCTCCAGCAACGGCAGCTGGCCCTCGTCGGTCGGGTGGTCACGCTCGAGCTTCTCGATCTCGTCGCGGAAGTCGGCCACGTCCTCGAAACTGCGGTACACCGAGGCAAAGCGCACGTACCCGACATGGTCGAGCTTGCGCAGTTCATCCATCACGAAGCCACCGACCTTGATCGACGGCACTTCACGCTCGCCGCACATGCGCAGCTGGTGGACGACCGCACGCACGGCCGCCTCGATGCGCTCCTCCGACACCGGGCGCTTCTGCAGCGCACGGTCGAAGCCCACCCGCAGCTTGCGCGCGTCGAATGCCTCACGGCCTCCATCGCTCTTGATGATCACCGGCAACTTCAGCTCGATGGTTTCCAGCGTGCTGAAGCGCTCGCCACAAGCCTCGCAGCCACGGCGGCGGCGGATGGTGGCGCCATCCTCGGAAACGCGCGAGTCGATGACGCGGGTGTCGGTGTGTTGGCAGAACGGGCAGTGCATCTATCTCGCCTTGAACATCGTGCGCCGACAGCACGGCGCGGGAAATACTACAACGCAGATACAGCAAACCCCGGGATGGAGCAAGGCTGCCCGGCCCGGGGTCTGGCCGCCATCACCGCGGCGGTCCCTTCAACGAACCGGTGCCTGCACAGGGCCGGCACCGGTAAACCGTCAACCGTAAACCGGGTACTGACGGCACTGCAGGGTGACGTTCTCACGCACGCCGGCAATGACGTTCTCATCGCCCGGGTTGTCCAGCACGTCGGCAATCCAGTTGGCCAGCGCCACGCAGTCCGCTTCCTTGTAGCCGCGGGTGGTGATGGCCGGGGTGCCCAGGCGCAGGCCCGAGGTCACGAACGGCGAACGCGGGTCGTTCGGCACCGAGTTCTTGTTGACGGTGATGTGGGCCTTGCCCAGCGCGGCCTCGGCGTCCTTGCCGGACACCTCCTTGCCGATCATGTCCACCAGCATCAGGTGGTTCTGGGTGCCGCCGGAGACGATCTTGTAGCCGCGCGAAATCAGCGTGGTGGCCATCGCCTGGGCGTTCTTCACCACCTGCTGCTGGTAGGCCTTGAATTCCGGCTCCAGCGCTTCCTTGAAGGCCACCGCCTTGGCCGCGATGACGTGCATCAGCGGGCCACCCTGGATGCCCGGGAACACGATCGACTGCAGCTTCTTCTCGATTTCCTCGCCCGCGCCCTTGGCGATGATGATGCCGCCACGCGGACCGCGCAGGGTCTTGTGGGTGGTGGAGGTCACCACGTGGGCGTGTTCGATCGGGTTCGGGTAGACGCCGGCGGCGACCAGGCCGGCCACGTGCGCCATGTCCACGAACAGGTAGGCGCCAACCTTGTCGGCGATGGCGCGGAAGCGCGCCCAGTCCACGACCTGCGAGTAGGCCGAGAAGCCGGCCACGACCATCTTCGGCTTGTGCTCCAGCGCCAGGCGCTCGACTTCGTCGTAATCGATCAGGCCCTGTTCGTTCACGCCGTACTGGACGGCATTGAAGATCTTGCCCGAGGCGTTGACCTTGGCACCGTGGGTCAGGTGGCCGCCATGGGCCAGGCTCATGCCCAGGATGGTGTCGCCCGGCTGCAGCAGCGCGAAGTAGACGGCCTGGTTGGCCTGCGAGCCGCTGTGCGGCTGCACGTTGGCGTAATCGGCGCCGAACAGCTGCTTGAGGCGGTCGATGGCCAGCTTCTCGGCGATGTCCACGTACTCGCAACCGCCGTAGTAGCGCTTGCCCGGGTAACCCTCGGCGTACTTGTTGGTCAGCTGGCTGCCCTGGGCTTCCATCACCGCCGGGCTGGCGTAGTTCTCGCTGGCGATCAGCTCGACATGGTCTTCCTGGCGCTGGCACTCATCGGCGATGGCCTTGGCCAGTTCAGGGTCGTAGGACGCAATACGGACTTCACGCGAGTACATCGTCAGCTCCAGGAGATGGGCGAGGGAACTGCCGATTGTAGCCGTTCCTGCGGGCCCGCCCCCGCGCGCGGGGCTGCCTTCCCGGCATCCCCCACCCGCCCACAAATAGTGAACCAATTCACATTTTGAAGCGATTACCTGAATTCGCTGATCGATCCTGCCGGCTTCTTACGGTTAACAGGGTACAGGCGGGCGTTTGCCGCCTGCCCCTGATCGATCTCCAAGGAACACGTCCCGATGCCCCGCCCCGCCTGCAGCACGCATGAGTCCCTCCCCCCACGCCGGATCGCCCCGGTCCGCGCGACGCTGCTGGCCGTGGCCCTGGCTGGCCTGGCGGCCACGCTGTCCGCACCGATACAGGCGGCAGAACCGTCACCGGCCGTGGCGACGGTCCAGGTCGCCCGGGTCCAGGTGGAGGGCGTAGGTGAACACCCCGACAGCGGCATCAGCCCGGCAGGGATCGAGGCGCTGGCCAATCAGGCACTGCGCGCGCTCGGCCCGGATCAACCCCTGGCCCTGAGCTTGGCCCAGATCGAGCAGATCACCGCGCGCATCACCCAGGCCTACCGGGATGCGGGTTTCCTGGTATCGGTGATCTACATCCCGCCCCAGCAGATCGGCGACAGCCAGACGCTGACGCTGAAAGTGATGGAAGGCCGGGTCGGCCGGGTGCTGGTACAGGGCAGCCGGCGCTACCGCGAAGATCAGCTCACCGCCAGCAGCCTTGGGCTGATTGGCCGGCCGTTGCGCCGCAACGAACTCGACCGCGCCCTGCTCTACGCGCGTGACCTGCCCGGCGTATCGGTCACCTCGGTCCTGCAGGCAGGCCAGAACCCCGGCGAAACCGACATCGTGCTGGTGGCCACCGACAGCGCACGCCCGTACGAGATCACCGCCGGGCTGAGCAACCACGGCACCGACAGCACCGGCAAGTACCGGGCCGAGCTGGGCATCAGCGCCTTCAACGCATTGGGCGCGGGCGATGTGCTGGCCGCCAGCATCGGCTACGGGTTGGACCCGGCCGACAGCTGGCAGGCGGCACTGTCACTCAGTGTGCCCTCGGCGCAGGTGCAGGGACTGAGCGCCATCGCCGGCGTCAGCCGCAGCGAGATGGAGTTGAACACCGGCCCGTTGGCGGCGTTGGAAATCACCGGCCCCACCACGATGTTCTACGCCGGCAGCGACTGGAAATTCATCCAGCGCGCCAACCTGCAGGTGCAGGCCTCGGCACGCTGGATCCACGAGGATTCCAAGCTCGAAGGGCTCGGCTTCCTGCTCTCGCGCCACACCTTTGACGTCCTGGACGCCGGCCTGAGCCTGCGCCATACCGACCACCGCTGGCGCGGCATGAACCTGGCCCAGGTGTCGCTGCGCAAGTCGGTCAATGACGAATCCTCGCCGATGAACTGGCTGTACACCTCGCACGCGCCGTACTTCTGGGTGGCCCGGGCAAGCGTGGCGCGCCTGCAGGCCCTGCCCCACGACCAGCGCCTGCTGCTGCGTGGCAGCGCGCAGTTCACCGATGACGCGCTGACACCGATGGAGCAGTTCAGCGTGGGCGGCCCCACCAGCGTGCGTGCCTACCCGCTGTCCACGGCGCTGGGCGACCGTGGCGTGCAGGCCAGCTTCGAATACCAGCTCAGCGCGCCGGGTTTCGCCAACAAGCCCTCGCCGTTCAATGGCCGCCGCTGGGGTGACCTGCTTGATGTGAATCTGTTCTACGACTGGGGACGCACCTCGCCGACGCCGGACAACCGCCGCTTGGGCGCATTGCCCATCACGCTCGAAGGTGCCGGCCTTGGCCTTGGCCTGCGCCTGCCGTGGCAGCCGGAACTGCGCCTGGACGTGAGCGCGGCCAAACCCACCGGAAGCTACCGCGGCAGCGACGGCCGCAGCACCCAGTACTGGGCGCGCATCAGCACTACTTTCTGAGGACACCGCCATGAATCGCATTTACCGCCTTGTGTTCAACAGCGCACTGCGCCAGGTCCAGGTGGCGTCGGAAGCTGCCAGCGGTGGCCGGATCGTCGCCCGTGGCCGACGCACGCAGGCGCTCGATCGCCCGCGGTTGAAACCACTTGTCCTGGCCCTGGCGCTGGCCTGGGCAGGTGGCGCACAGGCCCAGGTGCTGCCGAGCAATCCGGTTGTGGTGCAGGGCACGGTAAGCATCGCCAATACCCCCAACACACTGCAGGTGACGCAGACCGGCAACCGCGCGCTGATCAACTGGAGCAACTTCAGCATCGGCCAGAGCGATGCGGTGAACTTCATCACCAATAATCCGTCCGCGGTCACGTTGAATGTCGTGATCGGAAATCTGGCCAGCCAGATCGACGGCATGCTGAATTCCGATGGCCATGTATTCCTGATCAATCCGAACGGCATCACCTTCGGTGGCAATGCGCACGTCAACGTTGCCGGGCTGCTCGCCACGACGTTGTCGCTGCAGGACCCGAACGCTCCCATCTACGATTTCCGGCGTGGCGCACATCCGGGCGCGGCGGTGTTGAACCATGGCCAGATCAATGCCAATGGCGGCCCGGTGCTGCTGGCAGGGGCGGCCGTTGGCAACTACGGCACCATCCAGGGTGGCCACATCGGCCTGGTCGCCGCGGACCGGATGGTGGCGTCCTACGATCCTGCCGCGGGCATGAGCTACTACATCGTCGATGCCGTGGATGACGCCCCGCTGGGGCCGGGTCCGGTGCTGGTCAACACCGGCACCTTGCAGGCTTCGCAGGTCAGCCTGCTGGCGCGTGTGCCGACGGGCAGCAGTGCGATCGCGCTCAACATGGGGGGCGTGATCGTCGCCGATACGCTGGTGGCCAATGCCGGTGGCGGCGCCCTGGCAGTGGGAGCGAACATCGAGGCCACGCAGACCAGCCTCATCAGCGATGGCTCGCTGCAGCAGACGGGCGGCACCATCGATACCAACACGCTGGCGCTGCAGACCGGCGGCGGTGCATCGTTGAACGCAAGCGGCAACACCATTTCGTTCATTGAAGGCAGCGTCGGCACCAGCCTGGTGTTGAGCAATAGTCGAGCCCTGTCGCAGCTGGGTGCGCTGAGCGTCGGAGGTGACGCCACCTTCAACAATGGCCCGCATGCGATCACCCTGAGCAACGCCAACAACACGTTCTCGGGCGGGGTGAGGCTGGAAGGCGGTACCACCACGATTGCCAGCAACGGTGTGCTCAAGCTGCGCGCGGCCGAAGTGCAGTCGCTGACGGCATCCGCCATCGGCATCGAACTCAATGGCTTCTTCAACAGCACCGGTGACCAGGCCTACAACGGCGAGGTGACACTGACCGGCAATGCCAGCCTGTCATCGAGTGCCGGGAACATCGCGTTCAACGGTTCCGTCAACGGCGGTGGCAACCTGCGGGTCGATGCGAAGGACGAAGTGCGCTTCGGCGGGATCGTCGGAGGGGCTGCCCGGCTGGGGAGCGTGGAGGTGGTGAGCGGTGATGCCATCCTGAACGGGAGTGTGTATACGTGGGCCATGCAGCGCTACGCCGATGCCGTGAGGCTCGGTGGCAGCGTGTCGCTGAGCAGCAGCCTGGGCAGCGACATCGTGTTCGGCAGCACCATCGATGGTGCTTACAACCTGCTGGTACAGACCGATGGCACGACCCGGTTCGGGGGCACGGTCGGCGGCAGCTCGGCGCTGGCCACCCTGCGGCAGGACGGGGGAACCTTCGAGCTTGGCGCGAATGTCAATGCCATCGGCCTGCAGACCTATGAGAAGGTCAAGCTTGTCGGCGATGTCAACGTGGCCAGCCTGGGCGGTGGCGACATCCGCTTTGATGGGGCGGTCAACGGAGGGCATGCATTGGCGACCTCCACCACCGGTCAAACGTATTTCACGGGTTCCGTTGGCGGGTTGGACGCATTGACGTCGCTGACCGCCGGTGGTGGTGGCGTGACGCTGCTGGGCGGTAATGTGACCACCACGGGCAATCAGCACTACCTCGATGCAGCGGTGCTGGTCGGCAACAGTACGCTGACCAGTACCGGCTCCGGCACCATTCAATTCAGCAAGCGACTCGACGGCAACTTCAACCTGGCGGTGAACACGGCCGGGCAGAGCATTTTCGATGGCACTGTCGGCTTCTATACGCCACTGTTGTCCTTCAGCAGTGATCTGCCAGGCAGCACGCGGATCGGCACCCAGTTCCGCAGCGTGGGTGGCATCGTGTTCAACGATATGCTGGAGCTGAGTGCGAATACGGTGGTGACCAGCACCACCGGCAGCGTCCGGTTTGGCAACATGATCTCCGGTGGCGGCTGGGACCTGCGCGTTGGCGGGGCGACCGGAACGCGCTTCGACAATGATGTCCAGGCCAACATGCTCACCGTGGAAGGCAACGGCACCACCACGCTGGCGGGGGATGTCACCGTCGCGGATGCGGCGCAGTTCAGCCGCCCGGTGCTGCTTGCCGGTGACGTGGCAGTGAGCGGGCAGAGCGTCGTCTTTGGCGGAAGCATCGATGGCGGGCACGCACTGGACATCACCGCCGCGGCGGTGAATGTCGCAGGCCACATCGGCGGCAGCACCCCGCTGGCCTCCCTGGCCGTGGACGCCGGCACGCTTGCGTTGTCCGGGACGGTGACGACCAGCGGCGCATTGTCGTTGACGTCCACCGGCAGCCTGCTCCAGGCCGGTGCCTTCCAGGTTGGCGGGCCTGCCAGTTTCAGTGCTGGTGTCGACATCACCCTCAGCAACGCTGGCAACAGTTTTGCTGGAAAGGTCGCGCTGCATGGCGAGGACGTGACCTTGCATGGCAGCAGCGGGCTGGACATGGATGGCGTGCAGGCGGAAACACTGGTCGCGACGGCGGGCGGGCGCCTGGATCTATCCAATGCCGTGGTCAACGGAGATGCGACGTTGACCGGTGGCGGGCTGGGGTTCGCGCAGGTGCAGGTGGGCGGCAACCTGGTCGCCGACAGCGCGGCCGCTATCACGCAGAGTGGCAGCCTCCAGGTTTCCGGAACCAGCACGCTGGATGCGGGCGGTGACATCACACTGCGCAATGCGGGCAATGTGTTCACCGGCGCGATGGATGTCGACGGCGAGGCGGTGGCGATCACCGCAGGCGGCGGACTGAACATCAGCGCACTGCAGAGCGGCACCAACAAGGCGGTGGAGCTGGTCGCCGGCGGACAGCTGAGCGTGGCGCCTGCGATCAACACCGGCAATGCCAGCCTGCGCCTGAGCTCGCTGGGCGGCGCGCTCGCCATTGCAAACGCGCTGTCCGGCGGGCAAGTGAGCCTGAACGGCGCCTCCGGCCTCACCCTGGCGGCTGATGTGACCGGTGCGCAGCTGTCATTGAGCAGTCAGGGGGGATCGATCATGCAGACGGCGGGCAGCCTGTTGGCCGCCGGTACCACGACGCTGTACGCCGGAAACGCGATCAACCTGGGAATGATTGGCAACAGTTTCGGTGGCGATGTAAGCGTGAACGCGGGTGATGTCCTGCTTCGCACCGGACAGTCCCTGTCCCTGGCCGACGTCACGGCAAACCGTCTCGAGGCGCTGGCGGGCACTGGCCTGACGGTCAGCAACGCGGATACCACCGGTGATGCGACATTGGATGGCGGAAGCGGCCAGCTCCTGCTTCGTGGCGTCACCACAGGAGGCGGCCTGACGGCAAAGGGCACCTCCATCGGCCAGGGCAGCACCCTCTACGTCCATGGCGACAGCAGCTTCCTGGCCGGCGGCGACGTCCTTCTCACCAATGCCGGCAACTTCTTTGGAGGCGTCATGGACATCAACGCCTCCAATGCCCACATCATCAGCGGCGGTGAGTTGGTACTGGGCGAGGTGACAGCCAGCACGCTCGCCGCCCGGGCGGACACCGGCCTGCGCCTGATCGGCCACGTCGTCGCAGACAACGTCGACCTTGCCACCGCTGGCATCTTCGACAACCGTACCGGCGCCGACGCCATCCGGCTGAGCGGCAACGGCCGCTGGAACATCTACCTGGACTCTCCGCATCAGGCGCATGCCTTCAACAACCTGGACAGCGGCAACACCGCCGTCTGGAACACTGCAGCGTTCGGCAATTCCAGTGCAACCGGCAACCGCTATGTGTTCGCCTGGCAGCCGACGCTGACGGTTGCCGGAAACACCCTGCGCAAGACCTACGGCGACGTGCTCAACCCTCTGCTGGCCTTCCGCATGCAGGGTGCAATGACTGCCGTTGCCGGAGCATACAAGGGCGACGAATTGGCCAGCCTGTTCAGCGGACTGCCGAGTGTCATCTCGTTTGGCGCCGCTGCCAATGCCAATGCAAGCGCCTCGCCCTATGTCGTCACTGTCGGCCCCGGGACACTGGATGCTTCCGCTTCCGGCTATCAGCTGGCCTACACCCCCGGGCAGCTCTTCGTTGACCCGCGCGGGCTCATCATCACGGCCGGCAATGCGAGCAAGACCTACGGGCAGGCATCGTCGCTGGGCGGTTACTCCGTCGATGGCCTGGTCAATGGCGACACGGTGAGCGGGCTGGACCTGTTCAGCAACGGCAGTGCCGCCACCGCCAATGCCGGCAACTACGTCATCACCGCCGGCAATGCCTCCGGCACCGGGCTCGGCAACTACGCCATCACCTACGTCGATGGCCTGCTGTCCGTCGGCAAGGCGACGCTGACCATCACCGCAGGGCCCGGCAGCAAGACCTACGGCCAGGATGGCGGGTTCGGCAACTACAGCGTGGACGGACTGCTCAACAGCGATGCAGTGGCCTCGGTGAAGCTGGGCAGCGACGGCGCAGCGGCCAATGCCAGCGTGGGCCATTACGCCATTCACGCCGGTGACGCACAGGGCACAGGCCTGGGCAACTACACCATCACCTACGTCGATGGCCAGATGTCGGTCGGCAAGGCCAACCTGGTCATCACCGCCCGCGATGCCAGCAAGCGCATGGGCCAGGCGCTGCTGCTGGACGGCTACACCGTCGAGGGGCTGCTCAACGGTGACCGCGTCGAGGGGCTCGATCTTTCCAGCGACGGCAGCGCCGCCACCGCCGAGCCGGGGCGCTACGCCATCCTCGCCAGCGCCGCGCGGGGCGACCGCTTGGCCAATTACGCGATCAGCTATCAGGAAGGAACCCTGGACGTTTCGGGGATCGCCTCGGAGGTGCAGGCCCGCCTTGCGCGGGAGATCGCCGCAAACGCGGCCAGGCCGGGCAGCCGCGCCCCCACCGGGCCAGCCGTCGATGCGCCGCTGTACCGGGCCATCGGCGAGGGCATCGCCCGCCCGGGCGACGCCTGCGTCCACATGGGCGACATCCGCTGCCTCAGCCATCAACCGGAATGACCGACGGGCGGGCCAGGAAGCTGCGCCGTTCTCCCCTGCCCGGGTCACCCGGGCCTCGTCCCGCCCCCTGAACGCAGAAGGCGCATCCGCTGGATGCGCCTTCTGTCATTCATGCCTGCGTGGATCAACTCAATGGTTGAACACGATGTCGGCGATGATGCCGGTGGCGATGGCCACCATCAGCAGGTTGCCGCGGTCATCGCGGATCCAGCGGTGGCCGTGCGGGGGGCGACGCACGTGGTAGCGGTCATAGTCGTTGACCACGTAGACCGGGCCACCGTAGTAGTTGTTGTAGCGATAGCCACGCTGGAAGCCGTAGGGCTGGTAGACCACCCGACGCGGCGGGTCGTAGTAGCGACGGTCGTTGTAGCGGGCGTCGCGATAGCCCTCGCGGTAGCCAGCGTTGTAGCGGCGGCGGTCATCGCGCCATTCATGACGGTCATGGCCGCGACCGCGGTCATGGCCCCGGCCCCGGTCATCCCACCCATGGCGCCCGCGGTCGTGGTCACGGTCGCCTGCCGCGAAGGCCGGTGCAGTGGCACCGAAGGCCAGCAGGGTAGTCATCGCGGCGACAACTAGACGGTTCATCTTCATGGGTGGCCCTCACAGGTTGGGTGGACGGTTTCCATCATGCTCACGTCATCTGAACGGATTCCGGCTGGAAACGGTTACGGATCTTTCCTATTCACAAATCAGCAAGCCCTCGCCGGCCGGCCGGCCCCGGCCGGCTTCCGGCTATAATCGCCCATTCCCTTTTGCCCTGGGCCCTGTCCATGCCGGACCGGGCGCGGGCGTGCGCTACGGAGACTTCATGTCCTCGCAATACATCTACACCATGAACCGCGTCAGCAAGGTGGTCCCGCCCAAGCGGCAGATCATCAAGGACATCTCGCTGTCGTTCTTCCCGGGCGCCAAGATCGGCCTGTTGGGCCTGAATGGCGCCGGCAAGTCCACCGTCCTGAAGATCATGGCCGGCGTGGACACCGATTTCGAGGGCGAGGCCCGCCCGCAGGCCGGCATCAAGGTCGGCTACCTGGAGCAGGAACCGCGCCTGGACCCGGCCCAGACCGTGCGTGAAGCGGTCGAGGAAGGCGTGGGCGAAGTGCTGCAGGCCCAGGCCGCGCTGGACAAGATCTATGACGCCTACGCCGAGGAAGGTGCCGACTTCGATGCCTTGGCAAAGGAACAGGAACGGCTGGAAGCCATCCTGGCCGCCGGCGATGCCCACACTCTGGAGAACCAGCTGGACGTGGCCGCCGACGCCCTGCGCCTGCCGCCGTGGGACGCGGTGATCGGCAACCTGTCCGGCGGCGAGAAGCGCCGCGTGGCGCTGTGCCGCCTGCTGCTGCAGAAGCCGGACATGCTGCTGCTCGACGAACCGACCAACCACCTGGACGCCGAGTCGGTGGAATGGCTGGAGCAGTTCCTGGCGCGCTACACCGGCACCGTGGTGGCCGTCACCCATGATCGCTACTTCCTGGACAACGCCGCCGAGTGGATCCTGGAACTGGACCGCGGCCGCGGCATTCCGTGGAAGGGCAACTACACCGAATGGCTGATGCAGAAGGACGAGCGCCTGAAGCAGGAAGACAACCAGGAGAAGGCCCGCCAGAAGGCGATCCAGAAGGAACTGGAGTGGTCGCGCCAGAACGCCAAGGGTGGCCGCACCAAGGGCAAGGCCCGCCTGGCCCGCCTGGAAGAGCTGCAGAGCGTTGACTACCAGAAGCGCAACGAGACCAACGAAATCTTCATCCCGCCGGGCGAGCGCCTGGGCAACTCGGTGATGGAGTTCAAGAACGTCTCCAAGAAGTTCGGCGAGCGCCTGCTGATCGACAACCTGTCGATGATCATCCCGCCGGGTGCCATCGTCGGCATCATCGGCCCGAACGGTGCCGGTAAGTCGACCCTGTTCAAGATGATCACCGGCCAGGAAAAGCCGGATTCGGGCGAGATCGTGGTCGGTCCGACCGTCAAGCTGTCGTACGTGGACCAGAGCCGCGACGCGCTGACCGGCAACCACAACGTGTTCCAGGAAATCGCTGGCGGCCTGGACATCCTCAACATCAACGGCGTGGAGATCCAGTCGCGCGCCTACATCGGCCGCTTCAACTTCAAGGGCCAGGACCAGCAGAAGCTGGTCGGCTCGCTGTCCGGTGGTGAGCGTGGCCGCCTGCACATGGCCAAGACCCTGCTGCAGGGTGGCAACGTGCTGCTGCTCGATGAACCGTCCAACGACCTGGACATCGAAACCCTGCGTGCGCTGGAAGACGCGCTGCTGGAGTTCCCGGGCAACACGTTCGTCATCTCGCATGACCGCTGGTTCCTGGACCGCATCGCCACGCACATCATCGCCTTCGAAGGCGACTCGCACGTGGAGTTCTTCCAGGGCAACTACCGCGAGTACGAAGAGGACAAGAAGCGTCGCCTGGGCGACGATGCCGGTCCCAAGCGCCTGCGCTTCAAGGCGCTGAAGTAATACCCGACAGACGGCCGCCCAGTGCGGCCGTCTGCTTTTAGCGGTGCCACCAGATTGCGTGGCCGCCGTTTGAGCCCCTCTCCCGTGTACGGGAGAGGGGTTGGGGTGAGGGCAAGCTCTGCGCGGAGAAGCCAGCATCGCTTGCGTCAGTCAAAAGGCTTGAAGATCTGAGGATCGGGTGAAGCTCCCCCTCATCCGCCCCCTCGGGGCACCTTCTCCCGCATGCGGGAGAAGGGACGGCCCGCATCTCCTGCACGTCGGAATTCCCCATGTCCCTGCTCGACCGTCTCTTCAAACTCCAACAGCACGGCACCAGCGTCCGCACCGAACTGCTGGCCGGGCTGACCACCTTCCTGACGATGTCCTACATCGTCTTCGTCAATCCCGAGATCCTGGGCACCACCGGCATGGACCCGGGCGCGGTGTTCGTGGCGACCTGCCTGGCCGCGGCCGTGGGTTCGGTGGTGATGGCGCTGGCCGCCAATTTCCCGGTCGGCATGGCCCCGGGCATGGGCCTGAACGCCTTCTTCGCCTTCACCGTGGTGGGCGCGGCCGGCCTGCCCTGGCAGCAGGCGCTGGCGGCGGTGTTCATCTCCGGCGTGGTGTTCTGGGTGCTGACCCTGACCGGCGTGCGCGCCTGGCTGGTGGCCGGCATCCCGGCGTCGCTGCGCTCGGCCATCGTGGCCGGCATCGGCCTGTTCCTGGCCATCATCGCGCTGCAGAAATCCGAGGTGATCGTCGCCAACAGCGACACCATGCTCACCCTGGGCCCACTCAACACCGCCCCGCCCCTGCTGGCGCTGGGCGGCTTCCTGCTGATCGCGGTGCTGGAAGCGCGCAAGGTCCGCGGCGCAATCCTGATCGGCATCCTCGCCGTGACCGGCGTGGCCTGGGCGATCGGCAGCGTGCAGTACCAGGGCATCGTGTCGCTGCCGCCGAGCCTGGCGCCCACCTTCCTGCAGCTGGACCTCCCCGGCCTGCTCCACCACGACGGCGGCGCGCCGCTGGCGGTGTTGCTGCAGGTGGTGCTGGTGTTCGTGCTGGTGGAAGTGTTCGACGCCACCGGCACGCTGTACGGCGTGGTCGGCCGTGCCGGCCTGCTCAAGCTGGGCGATGGCAACAAGCGCTTCGGCCGTGCACTGCTGGCCGACAGCACCGCGATCGTCGCCGGCTCGCTGCTGGGCACCAGCTCCACCACCGCCTTTGCCGAAAGCGCCTCCGGCGTGCAGGTGGGCGGTCGCACCGGCCTGACCGCGCTGGTGGTCGCCGCGCTGTTCCTGGCCGCGCTGCTGTTCTCGCCGCTGGCCGAGATGGTGCCGTCCTACGCCACCGCCCCGGCACTGCTGTTCGTGGCCGGCCTGATGCTGCGCGAACTGGTCGAGGTGAAGTGGGACGACCTGACCGAATCGGTGCCGGCCGCGCTGTGCGCGCTGGCGATGCCGTTCACCTACTCCATCGCCAACGGCCTGGCGTTCGGCTTCATTGCCTATGCCGCGTTGAAGGCCGGCACCGGGCGCTGGCGCGAAGTGCGCCCGGCGGTGTGGCTGGTGGCCGGGCTGTTCGTGCTGCGCTACGCGCTGGAGTAACCCGGCCAGCGCGGCCGGACACCCGCGTTCAGTGGACCAGCAGCACCACAATCACGGCAACAACCGTGGCCATCGTGCTGAGCACGGAGAAAATGCCCAGCGCCAGCAGCGCACGCCACAGGGTCGACCAGATCGGCCGGCCCTCGAAGAACTGCACCAGCGAAACGACGCTGTAAGCCGAGCCCAACAGCGCCGCCAGGACCTGCGTCTGCGGCAGCCAGCGATGCACCAGCACCAGCAGCGACCAGACCACGAAGGTCTGCACCGTGAGCAGGGTGGTGATCACCAGCCATTCGGGATAGTTCAGTTTGCCGAAACGGCTGAACACCACGCGGAAGATCAAGGCTTCCAGCGGCAGCAACATCAGCGTGAACGCCGCGAAATGCGATTCGATCCACGCGTTCACGCTGCGGAACGACGCTGCCAGCTTCGCCAGCTCAGGCGGTACCCCCGGCCCCGCCCCCAGTGCATCCATGGCGGCACTGTCCATCACGCCTGCGCCGTTGAGCAGGCGGTTCAACAACAGCACCGCGGCCGCCGTCATGGTGATCAGCAGCACCGGTTTGACCTGGTTGCCGCGGCGGCCTTCGATGTAGTCGCGCAGCAGCTTGCCCGGCTGCAGCATCAACTGCTTGAGCGAGTACAGGATGCCGCGGTCCATGTGCAGCACGCTGTGCTCCAGCTCGTGGCCGAGGAAATGCCAGTCGATGCGATGCACCGGCGTGGGCTGGCCACAGCCCGGGCAGAACTTCTGGTCGGCACCGCCGACCGCGCGGCCACAATTGATACAGCTTGCGTCGACGTGCATCCCCATGCACCGCCCCCTTGTTGGCAAGGCGGCATTCTAGAACGGGCCTCGGCCAGGCCGCCATCGCCCTGCCCGGCCGGGCTCAATCGTAGGTGATGGTGAAGGTGGCCGCCCCGTTGGCCGTGCCCGGCCCCACCGCGCCCGCCTGGGTCTGGATGTAGCGCGCACGCAGCGGCAGGTTGAAGGCACTGCTGCCAACCACGGTCGTTCCCAGCGGCACCGTGGTGCCGAATGCCAGCGCGCGTTCGGCCGCGCCATCACGCTGCACCAGCTCGATGCCGATCCGCGTGGCGGTGTTGCCGCCCTGGGTCAGGCGCAGCACACCGGCACGGTTGGAGCTGTCCTGGGTGGCATCCAGGCGGATGCCGATCGCGCTCTGGTAAGCGGCCAGGTTGCTGCCCTGGCAATTGAGACGGATGTCGAAATCACGATTGACCGCCCGTGAGCCCACCCCGGTGAAGGTGCTGGCCGGCACCGCGCCGAAGTCCACCACCAGGTTGCGGCTACCGGCCAGTACCTCGCAGGTGGGACTGACCACGGTGGTGCCGGTGCCTTTGAAGGTGGAGGTGAGCACGGGCTTGGCCGCGCCATCGCCGTCCATGTAGTACGTCGTGAACCGGCCGGCGGCGGCAATCGATCCAGAGCCTGTCTGGGCCGCCGTCTTGATCAGTTCGACCCGGAAGGTGCCACCGGCCAGGTCCAGGGTGGAACTTCCGGTGTTGAACGACAAGGTGTGCGGGTAGTACGCCTGTACGCTGCCGGAGTCGCGATACACCCGGATTCCCACCCCGTCCACCAGTGTCCTGTAGGTGTTGGCGATACCCGTGGTGATGGCCTGCTGGGCGTTGACATACTTGCCTTCGGCATAACCTCCCGAATTGCAGCTGGCCACTCTGCTGACCGGGTTGATGGTCGCGTTCAAGGTCTTGATCACGCCCCCGACCGGCGTGCTGGGCAGGATGGTCACCTGCCCCATGTCCATCTGCACGTCCTGCGCGACGAACCCGGATTTGGTGATGCTGCACCTGGCCAACGCGGGCCCGGCCTGCAGGCCAGCCAGCAGCACGGCCACCCCGCAGATACCACGACCAACCGCACCCGGAAGAATCATCGACATATCGCCTCCATGGATACAACGCCTGCCTGCCCGGCCGAAGCTTCAGCCGGCACCTGATAGTCCACGCCGCAGTGCTGGTCGTCGTTCGCGCCCCAGCGCACCTGCAGCCGGCCGGCGTCGTGTTCGCTGCGCAGGTAGATGCGCCCGCCCTGGCTGACCATGCCCACCGGCTGCCCGGCCGCATCGACCACCTGCGCACCGAACGGCATGGCCTGGCCATGGCCGTCGCGTACCCGCATCAACAACGCACGCCCCTTGCGGGTGGCGAAGTGCAGATGGCTGATGGCACCGGCATACGGCGCCACCGTCTGGCTGCTGCCCTGCAGCTCCACGTCCAGCGACATGCCCTGCGGATCCAGCGTGACCGTATTGAGTCGATACGGCGAGACATATGGCACCACCGCGTATCCATCGCCATCGATGCGCAATCCGGGGGCATTGCCCACGCGCGCATCGCGCGCATCGCGTGCTTCCACCAGCACCATGGTGTCGCCGCGGTCCGGCGTGAAGGTCGCCCCGCCCGGATGCACGACCAGGCTGCCATTGGCGCCGAACGCTGCCTGGCGGAACGCGCTGGAATAGCTGTACGAGCCGCTCAGCGCGGTGTAGCGGCTGCGATACTCGGCATTGCCGACCAAAGTGCTGTCACCATCATGTGCATCGGACAGGGCCAGCCCATAGCTGAGCGCGTTCGCCTCGCCGGTCGCGCCGGTGATGCCGATGCGGCTGTTGTCATACCCCTGCGTGCCGCGCGCGCCCACGTCCACATTCAGCGACAGCGGCTGCGTGCCACGGCCCAGCGGCACGCTCACCGACAGCAGGTATTCGGTGTCCGGGCGTCCGCCAACGCCGTCTTCGGTGCGCACCGCGGAGAACCCATAGTTGAGTGCGCGCCAGGCATGGTTGTAGCCCACCTGGAACTGCTTGCCGGTGCCTGCGCGGTCATAGAAGTCGCGCAGCGAGCCGGTGACGTACAACGCGCCCCATCGCTGTCCCAGTGGCTGGTTCAGCGTCAGCTGGACCTGGCTGCGCTGGCGGCCCAGCGCAAACCCGTCGCCGCGACGTACCGCATCGCGCACCTGCATCGCATCGAGCAGGCTGTAGAAGCCACGGGTGGAATAGCGATACGCCGCCACGGTCAGGTTGGTTCCGGTGTCGCCGATGAGATGGCTGTAACTCAGCCGGACACTGGCGCCCTGCCGCCGGCGCAGGCCCGCCAGCTCGGTGCGCGCATGAGTGACATCGGCCGCGAAGGCGCCCACCGCGGTGGAAAGGCCCAGCCCATACAGCACCGAGGCATAGCCCTCGCTGGCGTTGCCACCGCCGTACAGCGTCAGGCGGTTGCCCATCCCGCGCTGGTAGGTGGCCTGCAGCAACCAGGGGGCATCATCCAGCTGATCGTTGCGCACCTTGCCCGCGGTGATCGCATAGCGCGAAATGCCCGCCCGCAACATCTGCGGCACCGAACCAAACGGCACCTTGAACACGCGCCGCCGGCCGTCGGCTTCAAGCACGGTCACCTCGAGGTCGCCACCATAGCCGGTGGGGTAGAGGTCATCGATGACGAAGCTGCCCGGCGACACCGTGGCCGAATGGATCAACTGCTGGTTCTGGCGGATCTCCACACGTGCATTGGTTTCGGCGATGCCCCGCACCACCGGTGCGTAGCCACGCAGTGAATCGGGCAGCATGCGGTCGTCGCTGACCAGGCTGATGCCGCTGTAGCCGATCGCATCGAACAGTTCGCCGTTGGTATAGGACTGCCCGATCGTCAGCAGGCCGCGCACGCTGGCGATGCCGCGCTGGGCGTAGCTCGCGATGCCCTGCCAATGGCGGCCGTCACCTTCGTTCCAGGTGAGGTTGGCGTCATGCCGGAACTGCCATCCGGCCAGGTTCACCCCGGCGTTGAGTCCCAGGTAGGCGCTGCGGCTGCGTCGCCCACCCGGGGTCCGGTTGTCGCTGTCCACGCCGTTGAAGCTGTAGCCGATGAAACCGGCATTGATGCCACGATCCCACTGCGCGGGACTGACGTAGCCGCGCGCTTCGCGCCGCAGGACGGCCTGCGGGATGCTCAGGTCATAGCGCAGGTCCGCGCCGTCGAAGCGGCCGAATGCGTCGGCGATGCGCTGGCGCACCGGCATGCAGGCGTCGTCCAGCGGCACGGCCTCGGCGGTGCCCGCGCCGAGCACCGTGCTGTCCACGCCCAGTTCCGCCAGTTGCAACGGGCTGAAGCAGGCATCCACCTGGCCATTGGCGTCGGCCTTGAACGCCACGTCGCGCCGCCCCTGCCACGCCCCGTTCACATAGAGGTCCACGCGATAGATGCCGGCAGCCATCGGGTTGCCGTTGCTGAAGGCGGACAGGTCGATGCGACGCGCCTGCCCGGACAGGAAGTTCGAGTTGAACTGGGCGTTGGCCGGCGGTGCCAACGGGACGGCACCGGCCGCACTCTGCGCCAGCAAGGCGCGCTCGCCGAGGTTGACCGGCTCGGCCCACGCCCGCGCCGCAGCGGACAGTGCCACCGCCGTAGCCAGCCATCGGCAGGCCCTGCCGCCGATCGCGCGGCGCGATGGTGCATGGCGGGCTACGCCAGGCATGGATGCGATCATCCTGCTTCCCTTCACGCGGACCTCTCCAGACGCCGTCGGTCTGCGCCCCTGCACGGGACGCGCGGGCGGACGGCGATGCATCTCTTCAGCGCCCCGCATCCAGGCGAACGCTTCGCTCGATGCGACCGCCGTAGTCGTTGATGGTGCGGAACCGTACCTCCTCGGTGGCCGCCGGCACGATGAACTCCAACTGCTGGTCCGGCGCGATCATCCTGCCCTGCGCCTGGATCGCGGTGTCCTGGCCAGCGGCCCGCGCATGCACCTCGGCCAATGTCACGTGGTACGGCGTGGGGTTGTGCACGCGCAGGCGGTCACCGCCCAGGGCCCACTGCAGCGACTGCGCTGCATCGTTGGCGTGGCCCTTCAGCCCCTGCGGACGGAAGAACAGCTTCAGGCGTGAACGGAACGCGACCTGCAGGTAGTTCTGCCCGGCACCGCCGGCCTCCTCAGGAACGGGCGGGACATCCAGCACGTTGAGCCAGAACACCGTTTCACGATCGGCGGGCAGCGCGCGTCCGGAGTAGATCACCCGCAAGGCCTGGCTGCTGCCCGGCTCCACCCGGCTGATCGGCGGTGTCAGCACGAACGGGGCATCACTGTCCTCCGGCGTCTGGTCGACATCGCCCGCATCGATCCATGCCTGCACCAGCGACGGTGTATCGCCGACGTTGTTCACCTGCACGGTGACCTCGCGCGCCTGCGCCGGGTAGATCACGCGCGTGCCATTGACCACGACGCCGGCCTGCGCGGCGGGACAGAGCAGCAGGGACGACACCAGCAGCAGTGATGCCCGACGACGGATCACGTTCATTGCCCAACGACCGGAAGAAGGGGAAACCAACGACCGGCCACGTGGCCGGCCGGTATCGATGCACGCGATCGTCAGTTGTAGATGATCGTGTACTTGACGCTGCCGGTGACCTCGCCGGCACTGGCTGCCGCGGTGGCGTAGTACTCGGCGTAGTAGTTGAGGTTGGCCGAGCCGTCGGCGGCGACGGTCACCCACTGCGAGTTGGCCTGCGCACTGCCACTGCCCGCGGCCAGCACCGGCAGGAACTGGTTGTTGGACCCCAACAGCTGGATCTGCACATTGCCCGCCGCGTTGGTCGCGGCCTGGTTGAGCAGGCGCCCCGAACCGAAGTCCACGCTCGCGCCCGGCTCGAAGTAGGTCGCCACGTCGCCGGCGCTGCACTGGCTCAGGCTGATCGTGAAGGGCGTGCGGCCTGCGGTGGAGCCGGCGGCGGGCAGCGAGGACTTGGCCACGGTCGGCAGGGTGACGGTGAAGTCCTTGCCCTGTGGCGTGGTGATGTCGCAGGTCTTGTCGGTGACCAGGCCATTGAAGGTGATGGTGCCGTCGGCGGCGTTGGCAGCGGACGTCGCCGCGGCCAGCACCGCGATTGCAAACAAGCGGATCGTGTTCATTCTCGAGATTCCATCCCTGACGGGAGACAGTGGAAGGGGGAGGAGGAAGCAAAGGATTTCGCGGGCCTTTGCCCTCGCCTTGCGTCTCACCTGCACGCGAACGCTTCCTGTGCGATCACGGCGGCGGGAGATTAGCCACGCCCGCCTGCGGGCACCAATCCACGGCACGAATGTCCGTTGTTGACACGGCATCGCGCTTGCCCTCTTTCATGGAAGCGTTGCCAGTGTCCGGCAGACAGCATGCTGCAATACCGCGCCGGATGTCTGTTTTCTTACACCGCTGCATCCGTTCAAACAGCTGAAATACAGCTGTTTGATGCACATCACCCTTTGCCAGTGACGGGCCGTCCAGATCCCGATGTTGCCCCTTACCGAACAGTTGGCGAAGGAGCCAACTGGTCACTCCCCTGCGGAGGACACGTCATGAAAACACCTCTCCTGCTGTGCGTGGCGCTGGTTTCCATCTCTGCAACGGTGCAGGCCAATACCGGCACGATGCGCTTCAACGGGGTCATCGCCGACCCCAGCTGCACGATGCAGCTGTCCGCCACGGCGCAGGAACTGCGCCTGTCCGATTGCCCGGCCTCGGCGGGTGGTGCAGTGATCTCGGTGAAACCGCTAGGTGGCGGCGAAGAGGGGAACGCACGCATGGGCGGCCCCGTCGCAGGCCTTGCCGCACTGTCCGGCGATGATCCGGGTACGGAGCAGCGGGGCATCTCCGCACGCTATCCCCTGCGCGGCGCGCAACAGGCACGCCTGCAGGGCGATTACGTCGTGGTCATTGATTACCCGTGATGGGCTCGGCGGCACGCCGCCGCATCGTCGCTCAGGCCGCGCGGCGCGCCTGTCGCACGCTCCATGCGCCCAGCACCAGCAGCCACAGCGCCGCATGCACCGACGCTGCGCCCAGTTGCAGCCATGGTCCCGGCAACGGGTACAGCAGCAGCGCCGATACCAGCAACGCGATGCTGGCCACCGCAGGCAAGCGCAGGACCCATTGCTGGCCCAGCAAGCGGTACCGATGCAGGAACAGCACGGCGGTGACGAGAATGCCGGCCAGTGCCGCCCAGGCGATGCCGGCCATGCCGGTAACCATGGGCACCAGCAGCAATGCCAGTGCGTTGACCGCGCTGCCAAGCAGCTCGCAGCGCATCGGCAACAGGGTGTCGCCCGCGGCATAGGCATAGCGCGCGAGCAGCGCGTTCCACGCGCCGAACACGATCACGCAGGCGAACCACGCCAGCAGCATCGGCAGCGGCCCCTGCGCCATCCCCGCCGGCAACAGCAGTTGCACCAGCGCGGGCGCGGCGCCGATCAGGCCGGCCGCCGCCGGCACGGTCAATGCGGCGGTGGCCAGCATGCCGACCTGCAGGGCCGCGCGGCGCGCTTGCGGGTCATCGGCCAGCCGGGTCATGCGCGCCAGCACCACCTGGTTCAGGCTCATCAGTGCGACCAGCGGCAGGTTGACCAGCTTGCGTGCCAGGTTGACCAGCGTGATCGCCCCTTCGCCGAGAAAGGACGCGCAGATGCGTTCCAGCAGCACCAGTCCCTGGCTGGCGCCGGCGCTGGCCAGCAATGGCGCCAGACGGCGGTACAGCAGCGCGATGTCCTGCGCCTGCCACTGCCAACGCCAGGGGCGCCAACCGCTGCGCCACAGCAGCGGCAGCATCGAGGCCAGCATCAGCACCGCGCCGAGGACGAAGGCCCAGGCCAGGCGGTGTTCGTCGGTGCTGCCACGCTGCAGCAGCAACAGCACCACCGCAGGCAGGTTGTAGAGGAACGAGCCCAGGCCGGCGACCAGGAAGCGCTCCTGCGCCTGGGCCACGGCCGCGGCCAGGGCATGCAGCAGCAGCAACGGCACGCTGGCCGCCAGGATCGTCAGGCTGGCCGAGGCATCGTGCTGCGCGGAAGCGGACAGGCCCGGGCCGATCAGCCGCACCCACAACGGTGCGGCAATCGCCAACAGCACCGCCAGCGCAAGGCCCAGCAGCACCAGGCTCGATACCTGCGCGGACAACCAACCCACGCGCCGTTCGCCGGCCAGTTGCTGGTACAGCGGCAGCGCCGCCGAGGACAACAACCCGGCGGCCAGCGTCATGCGGATCGCCTCGGGCAGGAACATGCCGACCAGGAACGCATCGGTGCGCGCGCCCGCCCCCCAGGCATCGACCAACAGCCACTCGCGGCCGAAGCCGAGCGCCAGCCCGGCGATGGTCGCCAGCGTCAGCCAGAGCGTGGCGCGGAACATCGGCTCAGTGCAGCAGGGTCAGCAGGTTCTTGCCGCCCACCTTGTAATTGAGGTTGTGCGGCCGCTCACCCATCGGCTTGGCACCGCTGCCGCCGATGATCTTGTAGGGCGCGACTTCCTTGGCGACCACGGTGTTGGCGGTGATCACGCAGCCGCGTCCCAGGTGCGCGCCATGCGCCACCAGCGCGCGGCTGGCGATCCACACGTAGTCCTCGATCACGATCGGCGCGGACACCGACCAGAACTCCGGCGCGGTCAGGTCATGGGTGCCGGCGATGATCAGCACGTGCGAGGCGATGGCGACGTGGTCGCCGATGCGCAGCCCGGCGCGTGCGTCGATCTGGCAATGCCAGGCGATGACGCTGTCCTTGCCGATCACCAGGTTGTTCACGCCCAGCACCTCGGTGTTGCGCCAGATGGTGGAGCCCTCGCCGATCTTCGCCCCGCCGATGCGCAGCCAGGTCAGCCGCACCCAGTGGAACGGCACCTTGTTGATGGCGATGTTGTAGACCTGTTCCCACAGCCGCAGGCAACGGTCCTTCAGCGTGGCCCAGTTCTTGCCGTAACGCGGCACCAGCTGGGTGGGCACCTCGCCCTTGAGCTCGTGGTACAGGCGCCGGCCCAACGGGTCCTGCAGGGTCGGCTCGATGTCCACCGAACAGATCGAGACGCGTACTTCGTCGCCGCTGGGTTCCTCGAACGCGCCCTCGTTGGCCAGCAGCCATTCGTAGGCGGCCAGCAGCGCCGCCGTGTCCACGCCCATGCGCGCGGCATAGTCGCCCAGCCGCGAGCGCAGGTCCGTCGAATGGAAAATACGATGTCTCATGCCTGCTTCCTCGAAGACGATGACGGACGGCCTGGCGCATCGGCCGGCACGGCAGCGGCGCTCTGCAGCCCCATGCCCATCACCAGCCAGAACAGTGCGACCAGCACCATGGTGAAACTGTAGTAGTGATCGATCAGGCCGGTGACCAGCGCGGCCAGCAGGCCGGTGGTACAGCCCATCCACATGCCATTGCGTGCATCGATGGCTGTGACCTTGCCCTGCGGACGCACCTGCTTCCACCAGCGCCAGGTCACCACGCCGTACAGCAGCATGCCGAGCAGGCCCAGCTTGTACATGTAGTACAGCCACAGGTTGGAGATGCCGAGCAGGCCGCTGCCCGGGACCGGCGGCTCGGTACGGAAGCCGATGCCCAGCGGATAGCGGGCCACCGCCTCGGGGAAGCGCTTGTACTCGTCCACGCGCACTTCGGTACTGGCATTGTCGGAGGAGAACATGGTGGCCAGGCGGTCCTGCAGCGGCGGGTAGCTCACCGCCAGCACCACGCCGCCCAGCACCCCGGCCAGCACCATCGCCCGCGCGTAGGGCACGCGCAGCCACGACAGCCACAGCAGCATCACGCCGATGGCCAGGATGGCGCCGCGCGAGCTGCTCAACAGCAGCGCCGCCGTGCCCAACACCGCCACCGCCGCGCCGAGCAGGCGCCGCCAGCCGTGCTGGTAAAGGGCATGGAACGCCGCCATCGGCACGAACAGGGCCATCGCGCCGCCGGTCAGGTTGGGATGCACCCACGGGGTGCCCAGGCGCGCGTTCTCGGCGCTGAAGATGTCCAGCAGGGCTTCCGGGTGCGCGTACCGCGCCTTCTCCAGGATCGGGATCATGTCCAGCGCGCTGCGCGACTTGATGAACATGCCGAGCGAGAGCAGCAGCATGGCCAGGTTGCCCAGCAGCAGCATCACCATCAGCTGCTCGCGTTGCTTCTGCTGCGACAGCATCAACGGTGCCAGCAGCAGCGGCGACAGGTTGGCCAGCCAGCGCACCCAGTTCACCGGTCCATTGCCATCGGCCACCACCATCACCTGGCCGACCAGGAACGGAAACGCGCTGAAGGCCATCAACAACAGCAGCGAACGCTCCACCCCGCCCCAGTCCGGACGCTCCAGCTTCTGGAAGAACAACTGCAGCATCACCCCGGCCCAGGTCAGGCCCAGCATCGCCTCGGCCACGGTGAAGCGGATGCCGACCTGCAACGTGCTGTACGGCATGAACGTGGCCGACAACGCGAACAGGGACAGGCCGACCACCGGCCAGCGCAGCACCACCAGCGCCGCCGGAAAGCCCGCCAGCAGCACGAAGAACTTGGACGGCGGCAGCACCAGCAGCAGGCTGCCGAACAACACCCCGCACAGCACCGCGACGGTGGTGCCCAGCTTCACCGCAGCACCTCGTCCAGCAACTGCAGCACGCGCTGCTGGTAGTGCGCCGGCGCGTAGCGCGCCGCCGCGGCCTGCAGCACGGCAACGCTTTCCTCCGCGCGCCGGCCGGTGGCCGCATCCCGCAATGCTTCGCGCAGCGCGTCGGCATCGCGGGGGTCGAAACGCAACGCCTGGCGCGGGGTGATTTCATCCAGCGCGCTGCCGGTGGCCACCGCCACCGGGGTGCCACAGGCCAGCGCCTCGATCACCGGCAGGCCGAAGCCCTCGGCAGTAGCCGGGTGCCACAACCGTTCGGCGTCGTGGTACAGCCGCGACAACGCGGCATCGCTCAGGCCGCTGCGCCAGTACAGGCCCGGCAGGTCGGCCAACCATTCCGGCACGTCGCCCGGGTCGCCCACCAGCACCAGGTCCGGCAGCAGCAGGCCGCCGTCACGCAGGGCCTGCCAGTGTTCGAGCAGGAAGGGAATGTTCTTGCGGGGCTCGCGGGTGCCCACCACCAGCCAGTAACGGCGCGGCAGGGTCGGGTCACGCAGGGGGTCCGGCGTGGCCAGGGCAGCCACCGCATTGGGCAACACCGCGAGCTTGCCGGCGCTGCGCGGGAACAGCCGCGCAGCCTGCCCCGCGCTGTACTGCGACGGCGTCCAGATCGCGTCGGCCGCGCGCAGCGCGTGGCCGATCAGCGTCCTGTCCATCGTGCCGTACACCCGCCCATGCAACCAGCTGGCATGCCGCCCGGCCAGGGTCAGCTGGAACAGGTCGTGCAGCAGCTGCACCTGGTGCTTGAGCCCGCGCGGACGCGGCCACGGCAGGCCGCTGTTGGCGGTGGCGATGTACAGGTCGATGCCCTGCCCGGCCAGCGCCTTGGGCAGGAAGCCGACCTCGAACGCCAGCCGCGCCTGCGGCCGGTGCAGGCCCGCGGCCGGGACGTCCTGCGCGGGGCAGCAGGCGATCGCGCGGTGCGGATGCTGCAGCGGTGCCATGCTGAAACGCACCAGCTCGCCACGACCGCTGGCCAGCAGGGCCTGCTCCAGCGCCAGCACCTGGCGGGCGATGCCCGAGTACGGCGCGGCGGTCACCGGGCGGTAGTCGATGCCTATGCGCATGTCAGCTCCGCGTAGACGGCTTCGAGCTGGTCGGCCGAGCGGCTCCAGTCGTGGTGCTGGCGCACGTAGTCGCGCCCGGCCTCGCCCAGGGCATGTGCCTGGGCAGGATCCTCCAGCAGCTGCCGCAGCGCCGCCACCAGCGCGTCGGCCTGCGCGCCACCGGCGTAATGCACCCCCGGCTGCACGGCCAGGCCCGACACCGCCTGCGGCGTGGCCACCAGCGGCAGCCCGGCGGCCATCGCCTCCAGCACCTTCAGCTTGGACCCGCCGCCATCGCGCAACGCGGCCAGGAACACACTGCTCTGCGCCTGCACGCCCTGCAGCCGCGGCACGAAGCCGCGCCACTCGATGCGCGGGTCGGTCCAGCGCCCGGCCCATTGCGTCGGCAATGCGTGCCCGCACAGGCACAGGCGCACGTCCGGCAAATGCTTCCAGAGCGCGGGCATGATCACGTCCAGCATCCACTCCACCGCATCGATGTTGGGCGCGTACTCGAAGTTGCCGATGAACAGCACGCGGCGTTGCCCTGGATCAGGCACCACGTCGGCGAACGCCGCGGTGTCGGTGCCGTTGACCACCACCGCCACCGGTTGCCGGCTGTACGGCGCAAACACCTGCGCATCCTCGCCGGTCAATGCGATCACCTTGCGCGCGGCCGACAGCACCTGCCGCTCCCAGCGCTGGTAGCGCCCGCGGTCGAGCCCGGCCAGGGGCCGCAGCACCGCCGGCAGGCGACTGTAGGTCACCTCGGCCAGCGTGGATTCCACGTTGTGCTCGCTGACGATGAAGTCACGCTGGTGGCGGCGCAGCGGCGCGCGGCACGGTTCGTACATGTAGGAGTGTTCCAGCTGCACCACGTCCCACGGCTCGGCCAGCAGGCGGTCCAGTGCCCGCGCGAAGGCCGGTGCATGGCCGTTGACCGAGGCCAGCAACGGCACCGGCGACAACAGCGCCGCCGTCAGGGTGCGAACGGATTTCAGCGGGCGTCGCTCCAGCACCACCAGCCGCTCCAGCAGGGGTTCCAGGTGCTCGCGCGCCTGGCGGTCCAGCGGCACCTTGCTCTGCACCAGCAATGTGATGCGGTGGCCGCGTGCGGCCAGGCAACGCAGCAGGTGGTACTGGCGCAGCTTGCCACCGCTGGTGGTCGGCCACGGCAGGTACGGCATCACCCAGAGCAGGCGCAGCGGTCGCATCACCACTCCAGGATCGACAGCGTGGTGCCGACCGGCACGGCCAGGCTGCCGGCGTCGGCCTGCAATGCCCGCACGCCACCGCCCAGGACATCGTGCAGCTGTGCATGCTCCACGCCGCGCAGCTGCACCTGGCCGGGCGCGTCGGCCCAGAAGAACCACAGGCGACGGCCATCCTCGCGTTGCCAGGCGATGCTGACCAACCCCGGCGGCACCGTGGCCAGCGCCGGCGCCTTGCCCGGCGTGATGCGGGGGCCGGTCAGGCGCAGCATGCGCTGCACGGCGGCGTAGACGGGCTTGGGCTGGGCGCGTTCGTCCAGCAGGCCGTAGCGACGGTCGCGCGCGCCGGCGCGGCTGTCCAGGTCGCTCAACGCGAACAGGAACACCTTGTCGTAGTCCAGCGCGCTCATCAGCGCCAGCCGGCGGGTGACGTAGTCGGCCTGGCCCTGCACGCCGATGATCGGCTGCTCTTCCTTGGGACCGTCGTAGCTCGACCAGCCCCATTCGTCGGCCCAGATGGCGTGTGCGCCGGCCGCGCGCAGCGCGGCGTTGCCCTGCTGCGCACGCAGGATGAAATCCATCGCCTTCGGGTCGTCGCCCTCCGGGTACAGCGAATACGGGTGGTAGGCGGTGATCACGTCCAGCGAATACAGGCCGCCCTTGGCCAGCTCCTCCACCATCAGGCCACCGCCACGGGTCGGCATCTGGCTGAAGTAGCCCATGCCGCCGAGCACGACCTGGCGGCCCGGCGCACCGGTGCGCATCGCGTTGACGGAGGTCAGCAGCAACCGGCCATAGGCCGCCGGGTCCTCGCGCGGACGCCAGAACGCCGGCAGGTTGGGTTCGTTCCAGACCTGCCAGGCATCGACCTGCGGGTAGCGCTGGGCCAGCAGCACCAGCGCCTTGGCGTACAGCGCCGGATCCTTGGGCGGGTACTGGTCCGGATGCGGGCTGCCGGCCGGGGCCGAGGTCGCATGCGGCGCCGAACCCACCAGGTACACCTCGGCCTTCAGGCCACGGCGCTGGATCTCGGCCATCAACGGATCCAGCACGTCCCAGCGGAACACGCCTTCGCGCGGCTCGATGGTGTCCCAGTGCAGGTCCACGCGTACCCATTGCAGGCCCAACGCCTGCAGCTGGTCCATCTGCTGCCGGTAACGCGCCGGTTCGAACCAGAGGAAATGCGCGTTCACGCCCAGGAAATCGCGCCACTCCACCGCGCGCGGCGGCACCAGCTCCATCGCCGGGCGTTCGCCCTTGGCACAGGCACTGACCCCGCCGAGCAGGGCCGCCAGCGCCACCAGCAGCAGCGCCGCGCGCCGCCACCACCGTTTCGCGGGACGGGCAGTTGCAAGGTTCATCGTCCACTCTCCTGCAACGAGGCGAACAGCGCCGCGAACTGCGCGGCGATACGCGGCCATTGCCGTTGTTGTCCCAGCGCCGCGGCACCGGCGGACCAGGCCGTGGCCTGTGCCGGCGCATCGACCAGCGCGATGATCCGCCCGGCCAGCGCGGTGGGGTCGCCCTGCGCGAACACCACGCCGTTGCCGTGCGACACCTCCTCGGCAAAGGCACGCGCATCGGAGGCGATCACGCCCCGGCCGCAGGCATTGGCCCAGGACAGCGCACCACTGGTGCCACGCATGCGCCCGAGCAGGGCCAGCTTCTTCGAATCGCGATAAGGCAGCAGCATCACGTGGTGGTCCTGCACGCAGGACACGATCTGCGCGGCGGGCAGGTCCAGCCGCCACTGGATCCAGTCACCGACGCCCAGCCGCTGCGCACGCTCGCGCAGTTCGGCCACATAGTCCCCGCGGCTGCCGAAGGCCAGCTCCGGCGCGCTGCCGCCGGCCATGGTCAGGCGCACCGCGGCCTCCGGCCGTTGCCGGCGCACCAGCGCCAGGGCATCGAGCAGGTCCTCGATGCCCTTGCCCGGGTAGATGAAACCGAAGTACAGCAGCTGCAGCGGCGTCGCCTCCGGCAACGGCTGCGGCGCGAACACGCCATTGCCGTGCGCGATGAAATGCACCTTGTCCGCGGCTAGCTGCATGCGTTCGACCAGCACCTGTCCGCCGGTGCGGGTCAGCGTGACCACGGCATCGAGCTGACGCGCCAACGCGCGTTCGCGCGCCAGCGTGCGGCGGTCCTGCGACAGCGCCAGCAGCTGCGGCAACGGCCGCGGTGCGGCGGCCAGCCAGCGCCCCAGCCCGCGCGGCGGGCTGGGCGAACGCCAGATCAGGCGCTCCGGGTCATGCACGGTCGCGCTCAATGGCAGCCGCGGGAAGCGTGCGCGCAATTGCTCCAGCGCCACGAACTCCGGCCCGCGGCCACCGCCCAGTTCGGCGTGCACCCCGTCGATGCCCTGCCAGAAGCCGGCATCGGCGGTGTCCCATTGCCCTTGCCGCTGCGGCGGCACCACCACCTCCACCCCGGTGCCGCGCACGGCCGTCATCCATGCCTGTGCATAGTCGGCGATGCCGTTCTGCAACGGCGGCAACGGCGCGAGCAGGGCAAGCCGCACTCAGTACGCCCCGAGCCAACGGCTGATCGGCTTCCAGTAACGCGGCGGGATCTCGAACACGCGGCGGTTCAGCACCACGCCATCGACATGGCCCAGCGCGTCGCGCAGCAGCGCGATCGCGTTCTCCACCGCCGGTAGCGTGGTGCTGCGGGTCTTCACCACCAGCACGATGCGGTCGCAGCCGCGCAGCTGGATCAGCGCGTTCTCGTCGCTGACCGGCGGTGCCTGCACCAGCACCACCTCGCCGGGGCCGGCCGGCAGCTGGCCATCGCGCACGCTGTAGCCCTGCTGGCGCAGCACGATGGCCAGGCGCGAGGCGATGAAGCTCACGCCTTCGCCACTGCGGCTGGACGTGAGGCCCACCGACAGCCCCTGCGCGGCGATCTGCTCCAGCGGCAGCCGGCAGTAGATGCGGTACAGCGCGGCACGCAGCGGCTGCGAGCCGTCCACGTCGTGCAGGATCTCCGGCACCGTCGCCAGCAAGGGCACGCCCAGGGTCTTCTCCAGGCGGCCGCCGTCATGGATGCGCTGGTCCATCAGGTACAGCAGAAACACCACCACCAGCGCCACCGCGAACGCCACCGGAATCGACAGCAGCAGCATCAGCATGCTCTTGGGGAACACGCGCGACGGGGTGAAGCTGGACTGCCCGACCAGCGCCACGTTGCTCAACCGGGCACGGTTGAGGTCGCGGATCACGCGTGCGCGCAGCAGGTAGTCCGAGTACTGGGCAAAGGTCTTCTCCGCCGAGGACAGCTCCAGGCTCAACCGCGACAGCGACGGCTCGGCCGACATCACTTCCTCGCGCTCGCCCTGCAGCTGCTTGATCTGGCTGTCGATCTCGGCGACGTTGGCATCGATCTTGGCCACGTTGAGGCGCGCGTCCTGCATGTCCTGGCGCAAGCGCGCACCCAGCGCGTTCGGCGCGACGTTGCGCGAGCGCACCACGTTGCCGTCCACGCCGTTGATCTCCGCTTCCAGCGCGGCGATGCTCTCGTCCAGCGCACGCACCGGCGGTGCGCCTTCCTTGAAGTTGCGCAACAGGTCCAGGCGTTGCTGCTTGAGCCCGTTCAACTTCAGCTTCAGGTCCTCGCGCTCCGGATTGAGGCTGATCTCGCGCTCGGTCACCACCTCACCGGCCACCGCCGGCAGCTGCCGGCCGGCCGAGCCAAGGATGCCCACCAGCGCCTCGCGCTCGGCCTGCAGCTCGCGGCGCTGGCGGTACAGCTTCTGCAGCTGGTCGGTGACGTCCTCAATGCGCTGCTCCACGCTGGTGGCGTCGATCACCCGCAACTGCTCGCGCAGCTGGCGCTTGAGCGCGATGATGCTGTCGTTGAGCTCGCGGTTCTGTTCTTCGTAGAAATTGAACAACGCCTCGCCGCCGGCGGCCTTGGCGCGCTCGTCGAAGTAGGCATCCACCCAGGCGCGGGAAATGCCCTGGGCCACGTGCGGGTCGTTCCAGCTGACCCGCATCTCCATCACGTTGGAGCCGGGGTCATGGCTGACCTGCAGCTTCTTGGCCAGGCGTGCGGCCAGTCGGTCCGCCACCGGCGCCTCGTCCATCAGGCCGATGCCGACCAGCACGTTGCGCAGCATCTCCTTGCACCAGGACAGCGCCTGGCCCATGCGGAACTTGAACAGGGCCCAGCCCCCCTTCGGCGGCACCGAGGACATCGCCAGGTAGGTCTGCGCCACCTTCAGCATCACCGGTGCACTGGTGGCCATCTTCTCCTCGTCCAGCAGCGGGTCGCGCTGCGGGCTCTGCTGCACGAAGCCGGCGTCCGGGCCCGGTTGCACCGGCAGCTGCACGCTGGCGCTCTCGGTCGGCTTGACCAGCAGGCGGGCATCGGAGACGTAGCGGTTGGGCAGCAGGAACGCGCCCAGGATCACCACGGCCAGGGTCGCCAGCAGGGCGAGCTTGAACTCCCTGCCGAAGATGAAGAGCAGGCGCAGCGCGTCGCGCAGGCTACGGATCTCGATCACGGGACGCTCCCGTCGGGGGTGTTGATCTTGTAGGAAGGTTCGTTGATCTGGTAGTTCGCCGACGCGCCGAAACCACGGAACATCAGCAGCTGGCCGACGTACATGTCCACGCGCTGGATTGCATTGCCGATGCGCGAGCTCGGCACGAACACCAGGTCACCGCGCTGCAGCCCGATGCTGCGGCTGCCATTGGTACCGGCGCCCAGCAGCGCCGCGTAGTCGAAGAAGTACACCTGCTGCATGCCCTGCTCGTCCTGGCGCACCAGCGCCACGTGGCGGCTGTCGGCGGTGGGCAGCACGCCGCCGGTGGCGGTGATGGCCTGGGCGACATTGACCGTCGAGCCCAGGTCGAACACGCCCGGGTTGCGCACCGCGCCGCCCACGTAGACGCGGCTGCCGGGCGCCTCGGCGATGTTCACCGTCACCTTCGGTTCGCGGTAGATCGCATCCAGCCGCCGGGTGATCTCATCGCCCACGTCCTCCGGAGTGCGGCCACCGGCCTTGACCGTGCCGATGAACGGATAGGCGATCATCCCGTCCGGGCGCACCCGGTACAGCGTGGCCTCATCCTTCTCGGCCGGGGTCTGCGCATCGCGCACGATCCGCAGCACGTCGCCGGTGTAGACCCGCAGCACCGGCGCCGGCAACTGCTCGGGGCTGAAGTTGGTGATCTGGCCCTGCTCGATCACCTTGCCCGAAGGCAGCTTGACGACGTTGGGCATCGCGCACGCCGTGCACAGCATCGCCAACAACGCCATCACCATCACTCTGCTCGTATTCACTGCTGCCTCCAGTAACCGGGGAACATGCTGACCCTGCGCTTGACCGCCAATGGCAGCCTGCGTTCCAGGTGCCCCAATCGATAACCCAACAGTTTCGCAGCACTGCGTAACAGTGCGCCGGGAACCCGCATCCACTGCCGCTCGCGCCGCAGCGCAGCCAGCTCCGACCTGACGAAGCGCCCGCCCTCGCCGCCGGCGCGCCCGAAGCGCTCGGCGATCCAGCGCTCGCGCGAATAGAACACGCCGATGTCGAAGTAGCGGCGGAACTCCTCGGCGATGGAGTAGTCGTGCGAATGCCAGGCCTGCGCGTCGGCGACGTAGTTCACCGCATAGCCATCCAACAGCATGCGCCCTGCCACGTGCGCGTCCTCGCTGCCGATCACGTCCTGCGGGAAGCCACCCACCGCGACCAGCGCGTCCATGCGGTAGGCGCAGAACGCATCGGAGGAGAAGCAGGTCTTGATGCCCAGCTCGCCGGCATCGGCCAGGCGCTTGATGCGCCCCTGCGCCGGGTAATTGAACGCCCGTGCATGCCGCGCCAGCACGCCGGCCTCCGGATGCGGCAGCTGGCGCCCGTAGGCCACGCCGATGTCATCGGCCGCATACAGGCCGTCGACCAGCCTGGCCAACGCGTCCGGCGGCACCGGGATCGCGTCCTGGGTCATGTAGATCAGCACGTCGGCCTCAACCAGCGTGGACGCCCAGCCGCGCGTACCGCCGTGGTTGAAGGTGGCCGCGTCGATCTCCACCACGCGTGCGCCGAACGCACGCCAGCGCGCCACGCTCTGGTCACGCGAGGCGCTGTCGATGACCAGGATCTCGTCCGGCTGCAGGCTCTGCGCCCGCAGCGCCGGCAACATGCGCTCCAGGAACGGCTCGCCGTTGCGCACCGGGATCACCAGCACCACGCGCCGGGCGGCCATCAGTACGCCGCCTTCATCGACAGGACCGCCGGCAGGGTGCGCAGCAGGATGAAGATGTCCAAGCCCAGCGACCAGTTCTCGATATAGGCCAGGTCGTACTCCACGCGCTTCTGGATCTTCTCCAGCGTGTCGGTCTCGCCGCGATAGCCATGCACCTGCGCCAACCCGGTGATGCCGGGCTTGACCTTGTGCCGGGCCACGTAATCGGCCACGGCCTCCTCGAACGGGATGTCGGCCGCCTTGGTCGCAGTGGCATGCGGGCGTGGGCCCACCATCGACATGCTGCCGGCCAGCACGTTGAACAACTGCGGCAGCTCGTCGATGCTGCTCTTGCGGATGAAGCGGCCGACCCGGGTCACGCGCGGGTCGCCTGCGCGGGTCTGCACCGCGGCGTCCATGTCGCGCTGGTCGTGGTACATCGAGCGGAACTTGTAGACCTCGATCAGCTGCTGGTTGTAGCCGTAGCGGCGCTGCCGGAACAGCACCGGCCCGCGCGAATCCAGCTTGATCAGCGCCGCCACCAGCACCATCAGCGGTGACAGCAACAGCAGCGCCAGCGACGCCAGCACCAGGTCCTCGGCACGCTTGTAGGCCGGCGCCCAGCCCTGCAGCGGCGGCTCGGACACCACCAGCATCGGCACGTCGGAGATCTCGGCCACGCGCGGCAGCGCATAGTTGAAGGCCTGCATCTCCGGCACCAGGAACACCTCCACCGGCATCTTGCGCAGCAGCGCGACGTAGTGGTGGTTGCGGCTTTCGGCGCTGGCCGGCAGCGCCATCAGCACCTGGTCGACCTCGTTGGCGCGGATCAGCTGCTCCAGCAACGCGAAGTTGCCGATCAGCTGCGGGCGCAGGCTGGAGTCGATGCGGTCCGGCGCGCGGTCATCGATGAAGCCCAGCAGGCCGGAGCTGATGTCCGCGTTCTGCTGCATGTGGCGGGCCAGGCGGCCACCGTTCTCGGTCGCACCGAGGATCACCGAACGGCCCACGAAGTGGCCCTGGCGTATCTGCCGCTGGAAGAAGATCAGCATCACCAGCCGCCCGGCCAGCAACAGCAGCAAGGTGGCCCCGTACCAGAGCACGGCCATCTTGATCGGCAGGTAGGCGATCACCCGGAACAGCGTGTGCAGCAGCAACACCAGTCCGAAGCTGGCCGACCACGCCACCACCGTCGTGCGCAGCATCAGCTGGTTGCTGAACATCTCGCGCCCGTACAGGCCGAAGGCGCCGAACACCAGCACGGTGAGCAGGCCCGCGGCGGCGGAGAGCGCGAGATAGGTGCGGATCGCGCCACCGGCATGCACCTGCATCAACCACAGGATCAGCAGCGCCGGCGCCATCGCCGCACAGAAGTGGAACACGCGCGCCATCAATCGCGACCAACGCGTCACCGCGGGCCGAGTGTTCGCAAACAATGCTTCTGAAAACGGTAAGCGCATTACGAGGCTTGGCCTTCGTCGACGAATCCGAAAGACGGCCAGCCACCACCTGGCAATCCGGACCTGTCATGACAACCTGCACGACAAACGGCTCAACCACGCGGTAGCCCGCCTTCCCCCCATTGGGCAAAACGGATCAGATCCCACTCCTGTGATCGATCAAACCGCATTGCCTGTCCCAATGGCAATACAATAGCGTGACGCCCTTCACGTTTGGAAGTCGGAATTTTCCTTACCGGCCTGCGTTCATTCGCAGGCCAGCTTTGTCCATGTCTTCGTCACAAAGTGACGCCAGGCGCTCACTTGAGCTCGAATACCTGGCGCAGATAGGCCAGGTAACCCGGGTCATCGCACATGCTCTTGCCCGGCGAATCACTGAGCTTGGCGACGGGTTGGCCATTGCAGCGGACCATCTTGATGACGATGTTCAGCGGGGTTGGGCCCAGGTCGTTGGTCAGGTGCGTGCCGACCCCGAACGCCACCTGGCAGCGGCCACGGAAGTAATCGAACAACTGCATCACCTTCTCGATGTTCAGGCCGTCGCTGAACACCAGGATCTTGCTGGTCGGGTCGGTGCGGTTGGCCTTGAAGTGGGCCAGCATGCGGTCGCCCCACGTGAACGGGTCGCCGGAATCATGGCGCACGCCGTCGAACAGCTTGCAGAAGTAGGTGTCGAAGTCGCGCAGGAAGGCCTCCAGCCCAACCACGTCGGACAGCGCGATGCCGAGGTCGCCGCGGTACTCGCGCGCCCACGACTCCAACGCCGCCACCTGCGAATCACGCAGGCGCGGCCCCAGCGCCTGGAACGCCTGCAGGTACTCGTGCGCCATCGTGCCGTGCGGGGTCATGCCGTACAGGCGCGCGAAGTGCACATTGCTGGTGCCGACGAACTGCGGGCCGAGCGCATCGCGCAGCATCGGCAGCATGGTGCCGTGCCATTGCCGCGAATAGCGGCGGCGCGAGCCGTAGTCGGCGATGCGGCAGTTCGCGAAGCCCGGCGTGTCGCGCAGCAGCGCGGTCTTGGCCTGCAGGCGACGCTCGCCTTCGGCGAAGTCGGGCGTGGTGGTGTTGCGGAACCATACTTCGTTGATGATCGCCAGCAGCGGCACCTCGAACATGATGGTGTGCAGCCATGGGCCGGTGATGTCCAGCTCGATCTCGCCCGGCACCGTGCTCGACGGGCGCAGCGTGATGTACTTGCGGTCCAGGTGGAACAGGCCCAGGAAATCGACGAAGTCCGGCTTCACGAAACGCAGCCGGCGCATGTACTCCAGTTCCTCGGCGCTGAAGCGCAGGCTGCACAGGTGATCGATCTCGGCGTTGATCTGGTCGATGTAGCGGGCCAGGTCGATGCCCGGCGTGCGGCACTTGAACCGGTACTGGACGATGGCGCCGGGGTACTGGTGCAGCACCGCCTGCATCATCGTGAACTTGTAGAGGTCGGTGTCGAGCAGGGATTGGATGATCATGCCCACATTATGCGCCGGGGCCGGTGGCAATCCGTGCAGCAGCCCGGACGACCCGTTCAGCCTGGCTTGCAGGCCATGCGGCCCCGCGCCCCTGGAGTACGTCCGTTCCGGTCCACGTGGCAGATCCAACGCGGGCGGGATGCAATCCCGGCATGACCTGCCGGAAGCGCCGGGATTGCGTACCGGCGCCCGGGGCTGCGCGCGTTGCGTTGATCGGGCTCAGCGCAACAGCAGGCGCGGCACCTGCAGGGCCGCATGCGCCCAGATCACGCCCCACACGCCCACCCGTACCGGCAGGCTGCGCCGCGGGGCCTCGAACTTGCGGAAGTAGCGCCACAGGCCACGGTGCTTGTGCCACTCCACGAAGAACGGCCGCGCGCGGCTGGACACGCCGCGCACATGCAATACCTGCAGCGCGTTGGCGATGGCCACGGTCGCGCCCGCCTCTCGGGCGCGACGGCACAGGTCCAGGTCCTCGGCATGCAGCCGGTAGCCCTCGTCCCATCCGCCCAGGCGCTGGAACAGGCTGCGCGGCATCAACAGCAGCGCCCCGGACAACGCCGGCACCACCTGCAGCGGCGCCGAACGATCGGCCTCGATCGACAACCGCACGCCAGCGCCCGGATGGCGCAGCATCGCGGCGAAATCCGGATCGCGACGGCGCACCGCCGCATCCGCCAGCCCCTGCTCGTCCACCTGTTCCACGCCCAGCAGGCAATCACCCAACGGCAGGCCGAGGTCGCGCAGGCGCGCCAGCGTGTCCGGCTCGACCATCAGGTCCGGGTTGACGAACGCCTGCCACGCCGCGTGGCATTCGGCCGCGCCCTGGTTGCAGGCGGTGCCGGGGTTGTCGGGGTTGGCGATGAAGCGCACGCGCGCATCGGCGAGCGCGTGGCGCTGGGCGATCTCCAGCGAGCCGTCGAACGAGGCGTTGTCGACCACGCGGATCTCGGTGACATCCTGCGCGGCGCGCAGTCGCGCCAGGCATTCGTCCAAGGTACTCGCGCTCTGGTAGCTGACGACGACAACGGCAATCGACTGACTCACAACGGCTCCGCGCCTGGAAGGGAACCGCAGGCATCGAACAGGTCGCGCTGGGCTTGCGGCATTATCGCCTGCTCGACCAGCTGCTGCAGCAGCGCGCGATGGGCCTGCAGCGGGTCATCCATCAGGAAGCCGGCCAGCCGCGCGGTCCATGTCGGCCAGCGATTGGCCAGCACCTCCATGTCGCCATCGCCCGGCTGCCCTTCGCCGGCGCGGCCGACGAAGGCGTTGTCGCACAGCACGTTGCGCCAGCCCAGCCCGCTCATGCGCAGGCTCAGGTCGACCAGCGCGGCGTACCACGAGCCATAGCTGTGGATGTCCAGGCCGCCGGCACGACGACGCGCACTGCCGCGTATCAACACCGCGTGGGTCACCGCCGACGGCAGTTCCGGATGCAGCAACGGCATCGCCGCCAGCGCCAACGCCATGCGTTGCGGGTCGACCGGCAGTGGATTGACCTCGCCGGCGCGCGGCCAGGACACGGTTTCGCCGGCGTTGCTCCAGGGCGTGGCGGTGGCGATGGCCGCATCGCGCGCGAAACACTCGCTGAGCTGCTGCAGCCAGCCACTGCCCGGCACCGCGTTGGGGGCCAGCACCGCCACGTCGGCATCGCCGCAGGCCTGCAGCATCTGGTCCAGATGCGCCGATTCGCCGATCGGCCGCGGGCGCCGGGTGTATTCGGCCTGCAGGCGCGTATGCGCCAGCCAGTGCTCGATCACCGCCTGCCCGCGCGGACCGGACTGGCCATCGTCGGCCAGCCATACCGGCGTGCCGGCCGGCGTGGATGCTTCCAGCGCCGCCAGGCAGGCATCCAGGGCCGTGTCATCCACGCCTACCGGCAACAGGATGACGGGCAGGCCCATGCTCAGTGGCCCGCCTTGGGCTTGTTGATCGGGTCCAGGGCGCGGAACTTGCTGCCGTATTCGTCGGTGAGGTTCCGTGCTTCCTGCGGATTGCGCACGATGGTCGGGGTCAGCAGCACAATCACCTCGCTGCGGCGGCTGTTCTGGGTCTTGCGGCCGAACAGGCCACCAATCACCGGCAGCCGGCTCAACCCCGGCAAACCCGAGGAGCCCTTGGTGGCGCTGTCCTCGATCAGGCCGCCCAACATGACGGTGTCGCCGGCATTCACGGCGGCCTCGGTCTTCATGCGACGCGTGTTGATGCGCACGTTGCCGTTCTCGTCGGGATCACCTTCGGGCGAGCTGACCTCCTGCACGATGTCCAGGAACACCATGCCATCGCGGGTCACGCGTGGCCGCACCTTGAGGATGGTGCCGGTTTCCAGGTACTGCACCTGCGCGTACTGGTTGTCGCTGATGCCCGATACCGACACCGAATACACCGGGATCTTGCTGCCCACGTTCAACGTGGCCACCGCGTTGTTGCGCACGAACACCGAGGGCGTCTGCAGCAGGCGCACGTCGGTGACCTGGTCCAGCGCGGTGATCACCGCGGCGGCGTTCTTGCCGAGGAAGGTCCAGCTCAGGCCACCACCGCCCTTGCCGTCACCCGGCAGTATCGCGCCGGAGATGTCGCCCCAGATGCCGCGCCCCAGTGCCGATGGCAGGCCTGCACCACCGGCAGTGGTGGCGGCATTGACCGCCTGCTCGAAATACCAGTTCACGCCGTAGCTCAACTCGCCGGTCAACGCGACTTCGGCCACCTGCGCCTCGATGTGCACCTGCATCGGCATCACGTCGAGCTTCTCGACCACCTCGCGGATCGAGCGCCACGCCTGTGGCGTGCTGCGCACCAGCAGCGTGTTGGTTTCCTCCACCGCCGAGACGCCGACGCGGTCGCCCTCCACTTCCAGCGTCACGCTGCCGTTGCCGGTGCCGCGCGAAGGCAGCGACAGGCTCTCGCCGCTGCCACCACCGCCGTTGCTGCCACTGCCACTGCCACCGAGGCTGCCGCCATTGCCGTTGTCGGCGAAGCTGCTGCCGTCGCCGCCCGACAGCTTGCTGTCCGGGCCGGAGGACGGATCGTAGGTGCCGCCGCCCATCGACACCGCGCTGCCGCCCGGTGCCAGCGAGGGCCCACCGTCGGACGCCCCCCGCGACCCACTGCCCGCGCCGAACACTTCGGCTAGGCGATCGGCCAGGTCCTTGGCCTTGATGTACTTCAGCTCGTAGGAGAACAACCGCGCGGTGCCGCCCGCGCTGTCGATGCGGTCCAGCCATTGCTGGATCTGGTCCAGGTAGCGTGCCTGCGGGGTGATCACCAGCACGGCGTTGGCGTTGTCCAGCGGCATGAAACGGAACATGCCGGCGCTGGGCGTCTTGCTGCCCTCGCCGAACACCTTCTCCAGGTCACTGGCCACCTGCGAGGCGCGGCCGGACTGCAGCGGGAACACGCCCACCGACATGCCCGACAACCAGTCCACGTCGAAGATCTCGACCGTGCGCAGGTAGTTCTCCAGCTCGGTGCGGGTGCCGCCCAGGGTGATGACGTTGCGCGAGCCGTCGATGCCGACGATGGCATTGGGCCGCGCGTAGGGCTTGAGCACCTTCTCCATCTCGCTGGCGGAGATGTACTGCAGCGGCACCACCCGTACTTCGTAGCCACGCGCGGCCGAGGCCGGCGCGGTGCTTGGTGCGACGGTGCCCGCCAACGGCTGGTCGGCCGGCACCACGTTGTAGCGGCCGCCGCTGAACACCAGCCGGGCGTTGTTCCAGCCCAGCACCATCTCCAGCAGGTTCAGCGCCTGCGCCGGCGACACCGGCTTGGGCGTGGCCAGCGTCACCGTGCCCTGCACGCCCGGTGCGATCACGTAGTTCTGGCCCAGCATGTCGCCGAGGATGGCCTTGGTGACGGCCTGCACCGACTCGCCTTCGAAGTTGAACACCGCCGAGCCATTGCCGGCCGCCGACAGGGACGGCGCCGGCGCCGAAGCCGCAGCGCGGTTGATCACCGTGCCATTGCCACGGCGGATCACGGCCCGGCTCTGGCCCTCCACTTCCTGCGGGGCGTCGGTCGGGGTCAACCCGCGCGTGGTGGCCGGTTCGCCGGCCTGCGGCGCGGCGATGTCGTTGCCCACCGCCGCGTTGCGCCGGATCTCGGGCACCGGCGTGGTAGCGCAACCGCTCAGGGCGCCGATCAGCAGGGTGATGGGGACTATGCGTGACGTCATGCGCTCACTCTACGGTTTCTGGCCGCCGGGGGCGCCGGCCTGTTGTTGTTGCGCCTGCCTGCGGCGGGCCTGGATGCGATCACGGATCGCCTGGATCTGTTCGGCGGTCGGCGCCGCCGGCTCGGCCGCGGCATTGGCCGGCGGCGGTGGCAGCGGTGGTGGCGGGACCTGCGGCGTGGGTGCGGCACCGGGCGGCGGCACGCCTTCCGGCTTGCCACTGCCGCTGAACACCTGCAGTTCCAGGTTCAAGGTGCCCGACGGCCCGCTGACCACCGCCGCACGCGGCTGCAGCGACAGCAGTTGCCAACCCGACTGCGCCTCGCCGCCCACCCGCAACCGCAGCGACTGGCCCTGTTCGGTGGTCAGCGTCGCCATCTCCATGCCCGGGGTGATCAGCACGCCGGTCAGGCGCACGCTGGCCACCGCCGCCGGCTCGGTGCCGTCGCCCAGCACGAACGGGTGCGGGCGCCGGTCGTTGGCGAACAAGGGCCGCGCCATGGCTTCGGCATTGTCGGTGGCCGTGGCACGCGGCGGGTCGGCCGCCGGCACGGCCGGCAGTGCCGGCACCTCCAGCGCCGTGGCGGGATTGCCGATGCGGCCGCCCAGCCCGAACAGCGTGGCCGTCCACACCGCCAACGCCCAGCCGCCCAACGCGGCCAACCACCAGGTCCGCAGGCCCGCCACGTCAGGGCGCATTGGTCACCTCCGGGTTGGCGCCGGCCACCACGCCGGGCGGCAGGTAGCCGCTGAGTTCGAAACTGACATCCAGCCCGACGCTGCCTTCGCTGCCACCGGGCGAGGACAGGATGTCCAACCGGTCCACGCGCAGCTGCGGTGCGCCGGTTTCCAGCGCCTGCAGCACGGCCATCCATTCGGCCATGCCGCAGCGCAGGCGTGCCTGCACCGCCACCCGCACGAAGCGGCCGGTGGTATCGGCCGGCATCGGCGAACGGTCGCTGATCGCGCAGCTGCGGTTGTCGGGGCTGGCCTGGCGCGCGGCTTCCTCCAGCCGCTGCACCAGCCGCGAGGTGGCCAGCTCCACCGAGGTTTCCGGCAGGAAGCCGGGCTCGGTGGCCAACGCCTGCTGTGCCTGCTGCAGCCGCTGCGTCACCTGCGGCGCCTGCCGGATCTGGATGTCGATGCGCTGCCGGCGCTCGAGCAGCGCGTCGATCTGTTCGCCCACCGCCCGCATCGGCTGCGTCCACAACGGATGCACCAGCAGCAGGTAGGCCAGGCCAACCAGGCCGAGCAGCAGGCCCAACGCAAGCCAACGGTCACGGGGTGCGGGTTGCGGCGCCATCGGCGGCCTCCTTCCGTGGCGCCAGCAGCTCGGCGGTCAGGGTGAAACGTTCGCGCCGGTCGCTGCCGCCGGCCTGCAGCACGCCGGTCAACGAAGGCGTCTTCCACAGGCTGGAACCCTCCAGCCGGGACACCAGCGAGGAGGAACTGCGGCTCATGCCGATCAGTTGCATGCGACCGGCTTCGATGGACAGCTTTTCCAGCGAGGTGTCGTCGTCCAGGCGCTGGCTGAGTTCGTTGATCACTTCGGTGGCGGTGGGCTGGGCGGCCCGTTGCTGGGCGAAGAAGGCCTGGCCATCGACCAGGTCCTGCAGCTGCTGCCGCTGCGTGGCCACGGCGCGTGCACGCACCGAGGCCGCTTCCACCTGCGCGGCGAGCGTGGCCGCGGCCTGGCGACGGTTGTCCAGCAGTTGCCAACCGGCCAGGACCAGCAGCACCGCGCTGCCCAGCACCAGCATGCGGTTGAGCCGGCGCATCGGGTCCTGGCGCTGCCGGCGCAGTGCCGCCGGCAACAGGTTCACGCCCAGCGGCTGGCCCTGGGCATCGGCCACGTCCACGCCATCCAGCTGGCCCTGCCACGCCTCGCGTGGCAGCAGCAGGGTTTCCACCACGGTGCGCGGCGCCACCACCAGCTCGACGTCCAGCTGGCCATCGGCCTGCCGCCCCAGCAATCGCACGTCGAAGTACACCTGCTCGGCGGTGAAGGGGGTCTGCCGGTCGATCTCGAAGCGCAGCACGTCATGCAGGCGGCCGTCGGCGGCGGCCGGCAGGCGAATCGGCTTGCGCAACGCCTTGCCGGCCGGCAGCAGCGCGCAACGCGGCAGCCGCGCATCGCGCGGCGACAATGCGGCCTCCAGTGCTTCCGGCAACAACGGTGCCTGCAGCGACTGCTGCAACAGCGCTTCGGCGCCCTGCGCCTGCAGCACGTGTACCTGCCCGCCCTGCGGCGACAACAGCACCCGCGCACCGGACACCCCCAGCAGCAGGCGCCAGCGCGCCGGCAACCACGACTGCAGCGAGGACACCCACCACGACCAGAAGCCCCCGGCCCCCGGCGCGATGCGCGTCCCCAGCTGTCCCAGTCTTTCCCGCAACGCCGTCATCTCGATACCGCTCCCTGTTCCCACCGCACCACCGTATACGGCATGCCGGCGGCGCCTTCCGGCGCCAGCCGCACCACCGTGCGCAGCACCGCTTCGCGTTCGTCCCCCATCCGCACGCGGCTGTCGACACTATAAATGCCGCTGCCGCCTCCCACCGCACCGCCACCCCCGGGGGTTTCGCGTTCACGCGCGGCGATGACCAGCGCCGCGTCCATGCCCATCGCGGTCAGTACCGGTGCCTGGGCCAAGCGCGCATCCGGCCGCGCCTGGCCGTAGACCGTCACCAACGGGGCCAACTGCTCGTACAGGTCCGCATCCATGCCGATCAGGCGTTGCAGTTCGCCGATGCTGTCGAAGCGGGCGTTCTTGGCCGGATAGGGATACCCCGCCGCGGCATAGTCGGCGCTTTCCGCGCCGCCGCTGGGCTGGCGCAGGTCGTCGACGTCGCGCCAGTCCAGCACCGCGCCGGCCACCTGCGTGGCGCGCGTGGCTTCCACCCCCAGCGCCCGCAGCAGGCCTTCGAGCAGGGGGCGGTCGGCCTGGTTCAGGTCGACCTTGCCGGCCTCGTCGATGACGCGCAGCTCCACCGTGCGCCCATCGAACTGCCAGCGGTAGCGGCGGCCATCGGCGTGCCAGGCCGGTTGGGTCGGCGTGGCGCGCATGCGCGACAGCGCGTAGTCCACGCCGGCATGGGCGATCTCCTGGCCTGCGCCGAGGTCCGCCGTCACCTTGCCCTGCATGTATTCCACCCGCGCGCTCAACGCGAACGCGCCGATGGTGGCAGTCAGCAGCGCCACCAGCCACAGCACCAGCACCAGCGCCGCGCCGCGTGTCCTCATCGCCAGCCTCCCGGGGTGGCGCCGTACTGCGGCACCGCCACCACCAGCGTCGGCCAGGCCGCACCTTCGGCCGGCACGATGTCGATGGCGACCAGGGCCGGCATCCGTCCCGGCACGTTCCAGCGCTCCTGCCATGGCCCCATCGTCCCGCTCTGCGGGTCGATGCCGCGGTACTGCAGGCGAACCTGCCGGAGCCCGTCGACCAGCAGCTCGCTGCCGCGTGGCGGGTTCTCCGGCAACGGCTGGCCGTTCTGCAGCAGGGTCAGGTCGATGCGCAGCTGCTGCCTGACGCCGTCGCCGCTGACCTGCAGGTCATGCAGGTACGGACCGCCACGGCCCAGGTAGCCCGGCACGTCGGCGACGAAGCGCATCTGCTGTGGCTGGCCATCGAACATCACCGCCACGGCACTGAGCGAGCCAGGTTCAGCCGGCAACGGCTGGGTCAGCGTCGCCATCAGGCGCCGGCGCAGGAAACCCTCCACGCCACGCATGCGTTCGTTCTGGCTGGCGATCAGTTCACCGCGCGTGCTGATCGCCAGGGTCGAGCGCACGATGGCGAACGCCAACGCCATGCCGGCCGCCAGCAGCGTGGTGGCCAGCAGCACTTCGATCAGGGTGAAGCCACGCACGGGATGGCCCGGCCTCATTGCGTGCCCTCCATGCCCGTGGCACGAAGCCGCAACGTGCGCCAGCGCAGTTGTTCGGCCGCGGCATCGCCCCAGCGCACCTGCAGGTCCAGCAGCCACAACCGCGATTGCGGTTGGCGCGGCTCGACGAATGGCGTCACCTGCAGGGTCCAGCGGTACCGCCCCTGCTCCCATTCGCCCTGGCGCACGCCCGCGGCCAGCGGTGCATCGATGCCGGCGCCGGCGAGCAGCGACTGCGCGTGCAGCGACGCACGGCCCTGGTGCTCGGCCATGCCGACCTGGCGCGCCGCACCGGAAAGACTGCCCAGCAGCAAGGTGGCGGCCAGCGCCATCAGCGCGAAGGCGACGATCACCTCGATCAACGAGAACCCTCGCTGCCGCTTCATTGCACCGCCCCCTGCAACAGGCCCGAACGCACCTCGCCGGTGATCCAGCCCACGTCGATGCGCCACACCGCCGAGCGCGCGCTCAACTCGATGCGCCCTCCGGTCGATGCGCCGTCCTCGAAGAACCGCACCACGCCCTCGTCGCCGCGCACCTGGGCCTGGCGCGCGCCGGTGTAACGCACCGACAGCGTGTCGGGCAGTTCACCGTGGCGACCACCGGGGCCGGTCCAGCGGCGCGTGCGCACGTCCAGCGCGAACGCCTGCGGCCGGCCGGTGGCGATGGCGCGGGTGCGTGCGTAGCGCAGTTCGGCGGCGACCTCCTTGCCGGCCGAGCGCAGCTTCATGCCTTCCAGCCCGCCGCTCATCGCCATCGCCGCGACCAGCGCGATGGCGGCCACCAGCGCCAGCACCAGCAGCATCTCCAGCAGCGACACGCCGGACATGCGCGCCCGCACGCCTGCGGGCAGGCGGCGCGGCCGGAACGGGGCGGTCAGCGCAGGCATGGCCGCTTACTGGTTGCGGATGTCCGCGTTGTAGCTGTCGCCGCCCGGCTGGCCATCGGCGCCCAGGCTGATCAGGTCGAACGGCTGGCCTTCGCCCGGCGCGCGGTACTGCACCGGGTTGCCCCACGGGTCATTGAACTCGGCCGGCTTGGCGTACGGGCCGAGCCAGCCACTGACACCACCGGGCTGGGTGGCCAGGTCGTCGAGCTTGGCCGGCAGGCGGCCGGTATCGAGCTTGAAGTTCTCCACCTTGCCGCTGAGCGTCTGGATCTGGGTCTTGGCCAGGTTGGCCTTGCCGCGGTCGGCGCCGCCGAGCACGCGGCTGCCGACCAGGGTCAGCACCGCGCCGATCAGCACGATGACGATGATGATCTCCAGCAGGCTCATGCCGGCCTGGCGCGCGTGGAACGACGGTTGTCGGATGGTTCGCTTCATGCAGGTTTCCTTGTCGGCGAGGTCGGGGGTCAGCCAATGGCGTTGGTCAGGTCGTACAGCGGCACCAGTACCGCGATGATCACCACGCCCACCACCGAGGCGAGCAGCAGGGTGATCACCGGCACCAGCGCGGCGAGCATGCGGTCGATGCTGCGGGCGGTTTCCACGTCGAAGGTGTCGGCGGTCCTGAGCAGCATGCTTTCCAGCGTGCCGGACTCCTCGCCCACCTGGATCATCTGCAGCGCCAGCCGCGGGAAGCGGCCGTTGCGCGACAACGCGCCGGACAAGCCGGCACCGTTCTTCACCGCTTCGGCGGCCTCGGCCACGTCGCCGGCCAGGGCGCGGTTGCCCAGCACGTTGCGGGCGATGCCCAGCCCGGCCAGCAAGGGCACGCCGTTGCGCAGCAACGTGCCCAGCGTGCGGCTGAGCCGCGCGGTCTCCAGCCGCGCCACCAGCGGCCCGACCACCGGCCGCTTCAGCAGCCAGGCATCGAAGGCCAGGCGGAACGCGGCATCACGGCGCTTGCGCTCCATCCACAGCAGCGCCAGCGCCGGCACCACGATGAACACGATCCAGCCCTGGCGCACCAGCAGGCCGATCTCCAGCACCGCGCGGGTGAACCAGGGCAGGGTCACGTCCAGGCTTTCGTACATCTGCGCGAACTGCGGCACCACGTAGCCCAGCAGGAACAGCAGCGCGCCACCGACCACCACCAGCAGGATGGCCGGGTAGATCATCGCGTTGATCACCCTGCCCTTCAGCTCCTGGCTGCGCTCCAGGTAATCGGCCAGGCGCTGCAGGGTTTCATGCAGGCTGCCGCCGGCTTCGCCGGCGCGCACCATGTTCACGTACAGCCGCGAGAACAGCCCATGCTGGCGTTCCAACGCCTGCGACAGCGGGGCACCGCCACGCACGGTGTCGCGGATGTCGGCGATGACGCGGCGCGAACGCGCGTCCTCCGGCGCTTCCAGCAGGATGCCCAGCGCACGGTCCAAGGGCTGGCCGGCACCCAGCAGCGTGGCCAGCTGCTGGGTGAACTGCACCAGCATGGCGCCGGCGAACGGGCGTTGCCGCCACTGCTTCCAGCTGGCGCCCTCGAACGCCGAACCGGTCGCCAGCTTCGCCTCGACCGGCATGTGGCCCTGCTCCTGCAGGCGCGCGATCACGTCCGCATCGCTGGCCGCCTCCATCTGCCCGTCCAGCAGTTCGCCATGGGCATCCAGTGCCTTGTAGCGGTACAACGGCATCAGGACGACCGCTCCACGTGCAGCAGGAGGTTCATGCGTCCTCCGTCACGCGCAGGACTTCTTCCAGCGTGGTCTGGCCACGCAGGGCCTTGATGATGCCGTCCTCGTACATGGTGCGCATGCCGGCGGCACGCGCGATCTGCTCGATCTCGCCCATCCCGGCCTTGCGCATCACCGCGTTGCGCAGCGCATCGTCCATCACCAGGAATTCGACGATGGTGGTGCGGCCCTTGTAGCCGGTGGGCGCAACGGCCGATGGCTGCGGCCGGTACAGGTGGATCTGCCCATGCGGCTGGTAACGGCGCAGGTTGAAGCGTTCGATCTCCTCGGCCGAGGCCGGGTAGCGCTGTGCATGCGTGGGCTCCAGCCGGCGCACCAGGCGCTGGGCGAGGATGCCGTTGATGGTGGAGGTGAGCAGGTAGTCCTCCACGCCCATGTCGAGCAGGCGGGTGATGCCGCCGGCGGCGTTGTTGGTATGCAGCGTGGACAGCACCAAGTGGCCAGTGAGCGCGGACTGGATGGCGATGCGCGCGGTTTCCAGGTCGCGCATTTCGCCGATCATGATGATGTCCGGGTCCTGGCGGACGATGCCGCGCAGCGCGCTGGCGAAGTCCAGCCCGATCTGCGGCTTGGCCTGGATCTGGTTGATGCCTTCGAGCTGGTACTCGACCGGGTCCTCGACGGTGATGATCTTGACCTTGTCGGTGTTGAGCTGGCTCAGCGCGGTGTACAGCGTGGTGGTCTTGCCCGAACCGGTCGGGCCGGTGACCAGCAGGATGCCGTGCGGCTGCGCCAGCACGCGGCTGAACTGCGGCATGAATGCATCGTCGAAGCCGAGCCGCTGGAAGTCGAACACCACCGCCTCGCGGTCGAGCAGGCGCATCACCACGCTCTCGCCATGCGCGGTGGGCATGGTGCTCACGCGCAGGTCCAGCTCCTTGCCCTGCACGCGCAGCATGATGCGGCCGTCCTGCGGCAGGCGGCGCTCGGCGATGTTGAGCTTGGCCATGATCTTGATGCGGCTGATCACCGCGGCGGTCAGGTTGACCGGCGGGCTTTCGCCATCGACCAGCACGCCGTCGACGCGGTAGCGCACCTTCAGCCGGTTCTCGAACGGCTCGACGTGGATGTCCGAGGCGCGCAGCTCCACCGCACGCTGGATCAGCAGGTTGACCAGGCGGATCACCGGCGCCTCGGAGGCCAGGTCGCGCAGGTGCTCGATGTCATCCAGCGGCGCGGCCTCGCCGTCGGCCGACTCCAGGATGGTGCCCATCGCACTGCGGCCCTGCCCGTGCCAGCGCTCGATCACCTCGTCCACTTCACTGCGCAGGCCGACCACCGGGGCGATGTCGCAGCCGGTGGCAAGGCGCATCGCGTCGATGGCATAGCCGTCCTGCGGGTCGGCCATCCACACGCGCACGCGGCCCTGCTGTTCGCCCAGCGGCAACACCAGGAACTGCTTGAGGAAGCGCAGCGGCACCGGCTCGGCCCCTTCCACCAGCTCCGGCGGGTGCTCGGGGACGTCACGCGCGGCCAGCAGGCGCAGACCCAGCACCCGCGCGCAGGCCTCGGCATGGTCGCGCTCGGACACCAGCCCCAACCGCGCCAGCAGCACCAGCAGGTCGCCGCCGGACTCGCGCTGCAATTGCCGCGCACGCTGCAGGTCGGCGTCCTTCAGCCGGCCCTGCGCGAGCAGCTCCTGGACGATGCGTTCGGCAGGCGTGGCCGCAACATTGGCGTCATGGACTACCGCGTTCACGCACTCCTCCTCTGTTGACCGGACTTTAGCAGCTCGCCGCGTCGTTCCATACGCATGAACAGGCGCAATTCCCGCTTCCAGCGTGATTGGCATCCACGTCAGCGCGATTACGCCGGCCCGCCCACCCGGCATGGCCAAAAAAAAGAACCCCGGCAAGCCGGGGTTCCAAGGACCACAGGAGGAAACGCTTACTGGCGCGCGACCAGGCTCACGCCGCTGAAGCTGCCCGCACCGACCAGCTTGACGTAGTAGGTGCCGGCCTTCGGGGCGGTGAAGCGAATGGTCTCGCTGTTGCCCGGGCGGGTGGAGCTGGCATCGGCCGCGCTGGCCGACGGCTCCTTGTCGAAGCTGGCGTACAGCGAGACGTTGCCGCTGCCACCGTAGCTCATGAAGGTCAGCACCTTGCCGGCCTCGGCCTGGAAGCTGTATAGCACCTCGTTGCCACTGTTGCCGGCCAGGCCGGTCACCGCGACCTTGTTGACCAGCGGCGTGGCCACCGGGCCGCATTCCTCCACGGCCGGGTCGCACGGCGGCGTGGTTGCCTTGAGCAGGGCCGCCTCGATGTTGAGGATGCCGGCGCCGATCGGCGTGGACGCAGGGATGCTCACCGGGAACGGCTTGACCGTGGAAGTCAGCAGGTCACGCATCTGCGTCCAGGTCAGCGGCGTGTCGACCACGCTCTGCACCATCGCCACCGCGGCGGCCACGTGCGGCGACGCCATCGAGGTACCCACCATGCCCAGCGGCGCCCAGTCCGCGGTCGGCCCCTGCGTGCCTTCGTTGATCACCTGGAAGATCCAGCCGTTGTTGTTCTGCTCGGCGTTGCCGCCCGGCGCGGACAGGTCCACGCGCGGCCCGTAGTTGGAGTAGTACGTGCGCCCGCCGTTGAAACCGGTGGCGCCCACCGAGATCACGTTGTTGCACGAGGACATCGTGTAGCTGCCGGCATTGGCGTTGTCGTTGCCCGCGGCCACCACGATGATGCTGCCGAGGCTGATCGCCTCGTCGATGGCATCTTGGTAGATGGTCGGGCAGCTCGACGGCGCACCGCTGCCCAGGCTCATGTTGATGACTTCCGCCGGGTTCGGGTTGGCCGGCAGGCCCGGCACGGTACCACCGGCCGCCCAGATGATGCCGTCGGAGATGTCGCTGCCGAAGCCGCCGCAGGAACCGAGCACGCGCACCGGCATCACCTTGGCCTTGAACGCCAGGCCAGCCAGGTTGACGCCGTTGTTGGTCTCCTGCGCGACGGTGCCGGCGACATGGCTGCCGTGCCAGGAACTGACGTCGGCCGCATGCGGGTCGTTGGTCGCCCAGCCAGTGCAGTAGTTCTGCTCGACCCAGTCGCCGATGTCCCAGCCGCCGGCGACGCGGTCATCGCTGTCGCGGCGCGAGACGCGCTTGTCGCTGATCATGTCGTAGCCGGGAATCACGTTGTTCTGCAGGTCCGGGTTGCCCTGCGCGATGCCGGTGTCGATCACCGCCACCACCACGCCCTCGCCCTGCGAGATGTCCCAGGCCTGGGTGGCGTTCACGCCGCTCTGGGCGTTGTAGAAGTTCCACTGCGCCGAGGTCTGCGGGTCGTTGGGCGCGAAGTTCGGGCTCACCTGGGTTGCCAGGCGCTGGTACATCCGGTCGATTTCCACCCGCTCCACCGCGGGATTGGCCTTCAGCTCGCGGATGAAGTTGGCCGCTTCCTGGCCGTCCAGCTCACGCGAGGCCTTCACCACCGCCCAGCCCGGGCTGCCCATGCGGCGCAGCAGCGCGGCACTGGCGGCCGGACGTGCGGCCGACTTGGCCGAAGCGGCGGTCGCCCGGCTCAGCCCGGCGCGCGAGGCCGCGGCATTGATGCCCCGGTTGGCCACGCCTGAATCACGCAGCTCGCTGCTGCCGGCACGGTACTTGACGATGAAGCGGTATCCGCCTTCACCGGCGGCCGGCCCACTGTTGAGCGGGCGTGTCGGCAGGCTGCCGGTGTTGGCCGCCAGTGCGGCCGGCACGCCCATCGAAACCATCAACACGACACCGGCAACTGCCACTCCAAGCTTGGTCTTCTTCATGTTCGATCTCTCGTCTGCTGGAACAGGGATGGAACTCCATTGCTGCATTGCCTTGCCTTCCCGACCCTCGCTCCACCGGCTGCGGGGGCAGCCGGCGGCGGGGCCGCGAACCTTGCTGCAGGCGCCCGCCGGTGATGGCGGGCGCCGCTGTCACCGACGTGCTTACCAGCCGAAGCCGGCGCCCACGCCCACCGAGCTGTCATCGCTGCTGAAGGCACCGCCCAGGGTGACCGTGGCGCGATCGCTGATCGCACGCTGGTAGCCGATGGACAGGGCCGATTCACCGCTCTGGAAGCCCACGCCCACGCCCACGCGGTTCGGCGTGCGTACGCCCGCCGCGCTGGTGGCCATGTTCAACATCGCCGCGTTCATCGCGCCCTGGCGATCAATGCGGCGATCGATATGCCGCAGGCGGTTGTCCATGTCGTTGCGCAGTCCGGTGAAGCTGTCGGTGAGGCTGCCGAACTTGGTGTCGGTATAGCTGTTGGCCGAGGCCACGCCCTGGTCCAGCTGTCCCTTGTTGACCGCGTCGGTGGCCTGGGTGCCGGCAGCAACATTGGTGATCTGCCGCTCCTGCCCGGCACTGCCCACCGACACGGTGTTGGCACGATCGGCCACCGAGCCCTGACCCAACGCCACGGCTCCCTGCGCGGTGACGCTCGCGCCCTGGCCCACCGCGGTCCCGGAGGCGGCACTCACGCTGGCGCTTTCACCCACCGCAACGGCATTGGTGGCCGCCGCGGTGATGTGGGTGTTGGCCCCCACCGCGGTGCTGCCGTCGGCGTCAACGCGGGCGTTGCTGCCCAGCGCGGTGTCGTTCGGGCCATGCGCGTAGCTGCTGTTGCCCACCGCGGTGCCGGCGGTGTTGTTGGCCTTGGCCTGGTCGCCCAGTGCGACGCCGCCGGTACTGGCGGTGGTGTCGACGCTGGCGGTACGGGGACCATTGCCGTTGCCGTTGCCGTTGCCGTTGCCGTTGCCATTTCCATGGCCGTTCCCGTTCCCGTTGCCATTCCCTGCCAGGCGGCCGTTGATCGAGGTGACCTGGTTGTCCAGTGCCGTCAACGCCGCACCGACGTTGTTGTAGCTGCTGCCCTGGATCACGTAGGTCGGCGCGACGAACACGCCCTGCATGCCGATGCCGGCACCACCGCCGAGGAAGCTGGCCATGTTGCCCAGCGATTGGAACAGCTGGCCCCCGTTGACCGCCTGCATGCTGCCGGCGGCGATGTTGCCGGCGGCCACGTTGTCCAGCGTGGTTCCCTTCACGCCGGCCAGGGTCATCGTGTCGCGGCTGCTGTCATCGTAGGTCACGGCGTTGGCGGTGACGTTCTCCACCGTGCCGATGCGGCCATCAATGTCGTCCACGCGCGTCTCCACCGCACCGACCCGCTGGTTGGTGACGTACAACTGGCCACCGGTCACCGCATCGGTGCTGTTCTGGGCGACGCGGCCGTTGGCGACGTTGACGATGCGGCGCGTGGCCGGGCCGTCGGTGCCATTGCCACCGCCCACCGAGACCACGTTTGCCTCGGTCGCACGCGAACCGGCACCCAGCGCAACCGAGTTGGCGCCGGACACCCCGGCACCGGCGCCGATGGCGACGCTGTTGACCCCGTTGCTGGCGAACGCGCCATAGCCGATCGCCACGCCGTTGGTCGCGGTGATCGAAGTCTGCCGGCCCAGCGCGGTGCTGTTGGTGCCACGCGCCGATGCATCCGCGCCGACCGCCGTTGCACCGGTGGCGTTGGCGGTGCTGGCCGTGCCCAACGCCGTGGAGCGATTAGCGCTGGCGTTGGCACCCGAACCGGCGGCCAGTGCGTCCGTGCCGCCCGCGCTCGCCGCCGCACTGCCCGTGGCTTGGAAGTACTTGCTGGTCTGGCCAGCACTGGTTGCCACCGCATCCAGCTGCGACTTGTTCACCGCATCGGTGGCCTCGGTACCGGCGGCCACGTTGGTGATCTGGCGTTCGTTGCCGGCACTGCCCACCGACACCGTACCGGCGCGGTCGGCGACCGAGCCGGCACCCAGGGCCACCGAACCGGTGCCACTGGCCTCCGCCCCCATGCCCAGCGCGGTGCTCTGCTGGCCCACCGCCCAGGCATTGGCGCCCACCGCGGTGGCGTCATCGCCGAAGGCCCAGCTGGCGCTGCCGATCGCCACCGCATTGGTCGAACCAATGCCGAACAGGCCGAAGCCGGTCTCGGCACCATCACCGATCGCCAGGCTGCCTTCGCCCAGTGCCGAGGCATTGCGGCCCACGGCCACGTTGCCGTCCTCGTAGGCCGCCGCATTGAAGCCCACCGCGGTCGTGCCCACCCCTTCGGCATAGCTCTGCGAACCGGTCGCGGTGCTGTAGTCACCCAGGGCGTTGGCAACCGCGCCATTGGCGGTGGACTGGTCGCCACGTGCCAATGCGCCCACGCCGCTCGCCGTGGCGGCGAAGCCTTCGGCATTGGCGCTGGCACCCAGCGCGGTGCCT
>NZ_JBWJOX010000011.1:0-114858 GCF_056393195.1 Stenotrophomonas sp. Steno-C18
GGGTTCTGGCTTGGCGCGGAGCGCTGCAACTTCCGCGTCCAGGTGCGAGGACGCCGGCACCCGCTGGAAGAAGCGCGGATCGACGCGACGGACGCCGTAGGGGATACGGTTAGTCATCCCAGTGACCCTTGAGCTTGCCGCAGCGCTTGCACCTCACAGGGTCCGGCAGATGGACGCGGCGCGGCGTCCAAGAATGCACGCCTCCGCGGCACCAGAACCTGCCAACGCGCTCATGCGTCCAGGCGAACAACGCCCACAAGCCCGGGAAAATCAGCGACAGGACAAAGCAAGCGAGGAAGGCGGCCGCGAAGTCGTGCCACAAAGGAGGGATATCAGCCACGGCACACCTCGGCCGCAGGCCGTGTCATCGCCGCCATGCAGGCGTGGCGAACGCGGGAATGCGGAGGGAACTCCGCCTGTGCCTGGGCGACCATCTGCTGCGCGCGAACTTCGGCGAGCGAACGAAGCTCGCTCTGGCGCATGAACCACTCGATCAGACCGGCAATACCCACGGTCCAGAACATGATCGCGATGAGCGCGAGGACGGCGATCACTTCTGCCCCCACTGACCAACTTGCAGTTCGCCCATGGCGAGCAGCTGATAGCGGACCTCAATGGCATCGCGGAACAGGGACGCCATGGCCTCATTACCGTGGCGGCGATAGCCGCTCAGGTTGTGATGCAGGCAGGCCAGCGTGTTGCGTCGTGCAAGCGTGATCGGGTCCATGTGTCCCTCCCCTACCCCCCTCGCCCTAGAAACCCGCCCACGGCTCTAGGGGGAGGCCGTGGGCGGGAACATGTCAAGACTCTGTTGACATGCGGGGCGGAATGTATGCTGGGTCTTGACGTGGTGTCAACAGGGTACATACATGAGCCAGAGTTACGACCTTTTCTGCCGGTGGAAGCACGTACAGAAAATTCAAAGCGACAACGCTGGCGCAATCGCCCTTGGCGTCACGCGAGCAGCGGTTTCTAGCTGGAAACAAGGGAAAAATGCAGAAATCCAGTACATCGAAAAGATGGCCCTGGACATTGGCGACAGCGTGGAAAAATGGTCTGCGCTTGTGATGGCCGAAAGAAGCAACTCAGATGACGAGAAAGCCGCTTGGCGACGAATTGCGCAAAAGCTGGCCGGGGTCGCTATGGCCCTACTGATAGGGGTGGGCCTCGCCTCTCCTGCGCACGTACAGGCGGCAGAAAAGGGTTATTCCGGCGACTCTGTATACATTATGCGAAATTGTTGATGGGCCGACTCCGCTGGGTCTGGCTCTGGATCACTTCCTGCTTGCCTCAACTGATTGATGATTGATGCGGATGATTGATGCGGAGGAAATGCCCCATCTGCAGCGGACATCCGCCCCATTTACTGAGGAAACCTGCCCCGGATTTGGCGGAGCCTCGGATAAGTTGCCCCGCTTTTGGCAAAACTGAGCAAAAGCTGCCCCCATGTTCCACCGTCGTTGCAGCCATGTTCTGGCAAACCGATGCCTTTGCTCACCACCTGACAAAGTCTTGGCGCTATTCTGAGCAAGACGGTTTGAAGAGGAGAAGTTCCATGCTTGGTTCTTTGGGGGTACTTGCAATGGCGCTCGTCCTGGGTGCATTGGGCTGGTGGGTGGATCACACCAACCGAAAGTCGATGAAGTCGCATGACGATGAACAGGACAAGAAGTCCTAGTAGTGCCGACAGAATGTGTCACGGTTAGCCCTTCGGAATCTTTTTCCTTGATTTGGCTGGCCTCGGTCTGTCTCGCGCGCGGAAGGCCTCCTCGATCACTGAAGGAATCCGGGTCAGTTGTTCCTCCAAAACCTCGGATCTTGCGTGTTGCCTGTCGGCTTCTTTGACCGCCGAGAGCATTGCATCCTGGGCAGCATTCAAAGCTTTCCGAAGTGATTGTTCGGTTGCAGCGTGGAGCTTTTCTGCAGAAGCCAACTTGCTCTGTAGATCTTTGGCCTGCTGACGAGCCTGGTCGATCTCCCGTGCTGCACGATCTTCAACAGAGCTGGCATGTTCCATCAGGCTCTCCCGCTCAGATCTGGCCAGTTCCTGCAGCTCCTGTGAACGGGCTTCCACAACCCGCCTTGCAAACTCCGCTTGTTCAAGGCGCTGATCCGTAGAAGCGCGTTGTCGCGTCGACTCTGCTAGCTGAGCCTGGAGCTGCTCCACAAGTTGCCGGAGCTCCGCCACTTGGGTCAGTGCCAGACGCTCTGATTGGACTGAGGCGATCGCTTTAGCATGGAGCGCGGAACCTTCATCTGCAAAGTTCTGTTGTTGCACCCGCAGCTCATCGTACTCGGCTGCAAGAGCCTGTCTGGTGTCGGCGAGCTCCTCCAGAATCGACACGCGGGCATGTTCCAGCGCCAGTGCCCACCACTGCCCGGCCAACTCGGCCAAGACCGTCGGCACGTCCTTCAAATCTGGTCGTTTCGGCTGCAGTCGGAGGCCCAGATTTTTCCACCAGGTATCGAGCCAGCGCGTCACGGTGTTGGGTGAGCCCGTGCCCAGGTGCGCGCGGATGCGTTCTACCGTCGGGCGCTCGCCGCTGGCGACCAGCTCGTCGGCGGCGGTATGAACATCGGATTCGGTGATGCCGCGGGCCATGCTGACGTCTCCTGTATCGGCGCCCTACTCTATTGATCGCGTACTCGCGATAAGTGATGATTATCGCAAGTATATGCCCTATTTCATAGCGTACATTACATACTATGAAACGGAATTCCACATCTTCAACCTTGCCGGCGACGGCCACCCACCTGGTCCTGCCTGAGCAGCTGGCCGACCAAGCGGCGGAGGCGGTGCGCGAGCTGCTGGCCGAAGCAGCGGCGGCCAATACCACCCGCAGCTATGCCGCCGCTCTGCGCTACTGGGCCGGCTGGCACCAAGGACGCTATGGGATCGAGCTGGCGCTGCCGGTCAGCGAGGCTGTGGTGATCCAGTTCCTGGTTGACCACATCCAGCGCAAGAGCAAGGCCGGCCTGGTCAGCGAGCTGCCGCCGGCGCTGGACCAAGCCCTGGTCGCCGCCGGACTCAAAGCCAGGATCGGGCCGTTGAAGCTGTCGACGGTGGTTCAACGTGTGGCCGTGCTGTCCACGGCGCACAAGCTCAAGCGTCTGGCCAACCCGTGCGAGCTGCCCAGCGTCCGCACGCTGCTGAGTCGCGCCCGGCGCGCGGCGGTTAAGCGCGGCGAGCGCCCGACCAAGAAGACCGCGATCACCCGCGCCGAACTGGAAGCCATGCTGGCCACCTGCGACGGCAGCCTAGAGGGCCTTCGTGACCGTGCCCTGCTCTGCTTCGGGTTCGCCAGCGGCGGACGCCGACGCAGTGAAATCGCCGCGGCGGACATGCGGGACCTGCGTACAGTGGGCGACGATGGCTACATCTACCGGCTTGAGTACTCGAAGACGCAGCAGGCGGGAGTCAAGGCTGATTCGACGCCGGACAAGCCCATTCTGGGGCGGAGTGCCGAAGCGCTGTCGAGGTGGCTAGAAGCAGCGGGAATCACTGAAGGGGCGATCTTCCGGCGGATATGGAAGGACCGAATCGGCCCTGCCCTGCTCCCTGGATCGGTGGCGTCGATCGTGAAGCGTCGTGCCCGGTTGGCTGGATTGGAGGGGGACTTTGGAGCGCACAGCCTTCGGTCGGGGTTTGTCACCGAGGCCGGCAGGCAAGGCGTGCCATTGCCGGCGGTGATGGCGATGACCGAGCATCGGTCGGTAGCGAGCGTGATCGGGTATTTTCAAGCCGGTGCGGCCGAGGACAACCCTGCGGCACGGTTGCTGAAGTAGTTTTTGTTAGCCGATGTGTGCCAGACCCAGGGAGTCGTTAGATCTGCAATATGACAAGTAAACTCCGTGAACGAAACAAGCACGCATCCACGATAAGGCACAGATTCTCGTCCAGGAAGATAGCAAGCGGTTAGCGAAAGGGGGGAGGCGCAAGTTATGCAATTCGTCAAGAACGGACCCGATGTTCCGGAGCAGTTGCTGCAGGCCCACGAAGATGGCCGCGTGGTGTTCTTCTGCGGCGCTGGCATCTCCTATCCAGCGGGCCTACCGGGCTTCCGTGGCCTGATCGACAGGGTCTATGCCGCGCTTGGAACCACGCGCACGCCAAGCGAGGATCAAGCGTACGAAAATGCCCAGTACGATGCCACGTTGGACCTACTAGAACGTCGTTTCCCTGGCCAACGCGTCGCCGTCCGATCGAAGTTACCTGGATCGCTCAAGCCCAACTACAGAAAAAAGGGCGCAATGCAGACTCACTCGGCATTGCTTCGCCTAGCTACCGACCGTGACGGCGCGGTAAGACTTGTCACCACCAATTTCGACCGCATATTTCAGAGAGTCGTCAAACGCGAGAAGCTGGGAACACCCAGCTTTCCGGCTCCTCTACTTCCGATACCGAAGAACAGTCGTTGGAATGGGATCGTCTATCTGCACGGTCTTCTTCCTGAGTCGCCTGATGATGGCGCTCTACAGCGTCTTGTTCTCACGAGCGGCGATTTTGGTCTTGCGTACCTGACGGAACGCTGGGCCGCTCGCTTCGTAAGCGAGTTGTTTCGCAACTATGTGGTCTGCTTCGTCGGATACAGCATAGGCGATCCCGTACTGCGATACATGATGGACGCCCTCGCTGCCGACAGGATGCTTGGCGAGTTCACGCCAGATGCATATGCATTCGGTGATTTCAAGCCGGGGGATGAGTCGTCTGCGAAAGTGAATTGGTCTGCAAAAGGCGTAACGCCGATTCTTTACGAAACGTCGGCAGACGGCCTGGATCACTCTGCTCTTCATGAGACACTGAATGAGTGGTCTAGAACTTATCGAGACGGAGTCCAAGGAAAGGAGCGCATCATCGTCGACTATGCGGCCTCCAGGCCTTTGGCGAGCACCCAGCAGGATGACTTCGTCGGCCGCATGCTGTGGGCCTTGTCTCACAAGTCGGGTATGCCCGCAAAGAGATTTGCAGATTTTGATCCTGTCCCATCGCTGGAATGGCTGACACCGCTGGGTCACCAACGATACGCGCATAGCGACCTGATTCGATTCGGGATCCCGGCTCTTTCAGAGCGCGACGACAAGCTGAAGTTCAGCCTAACTCGGCGACCCGCTCCGTACACACACGCCCCCTGGATGCTGATTGCTCGCTACGGCAATCTATCGGGCAGATGGGATCAGGTGATGCATCAATTGGCACGATGGCTGTGCCGCCATCTCAACGATCCCGCCTTGGTCCTCTGGCTAGTAGAGCACGGCGGGCGACTGCATGAAGACTTTGCTTGGCTGATCGAGAATAAGCTTGAGGAAATTGACAAGCTCCAAACTACCGGAGACACAGTTGCGCTCCAGCGCATGTGCGACAGTGCTCCGAACAGTATTCCGAGTGCGCCGATGCGAACCCTGTGGCGACTCCTTCTTGCAGGGCGCGTGAGGTCGCCGGCCACCAGCTCAGACATCTACAGTTGGAAGAGTGGACTCCGGCGTAATGGTCTTACTCCAACATCACGCATCGAGTTGCGAAGACTGCTGGAGCCGCAAGTGCGGATCCGCGAGCCATACCACCTTGACGAACAGAGCGGGGACGCTATCGAACCGACGCGACTCAAGCAGCTCGTCGAGTTCGAGCTGGTGCTGGCCTCCGACAATGTTGGTACGGCATTGAAAGAACTCGAAAAGTCACAGCCATGGCGAGACGCGCTACCGCAGATCCTAAAGGATGCTCAGCAACTTCTACGTGATGCACTGGATCTGCTATGCGAACTCGGAGAGGCTGATGAGCGAAATGACCGCTCGCATTGGGATCTGCCGTCGATCAGCCCGCATTGGCAGAACCGAGGCTTTCACGACTGGGTGTCTCTCATCGAGATATGTCGTGATAGCTGGCTCACGACATTGGAAGAGGATCCGGAGAGAGCACGGATCATTGCACAGGACTGGTGGCGGGAACCGTACTCGACGTTCAAGCGATTGGCCCTGTTTGCAGCGTCGCATGACGGCATCGCGCCGGACGGGGAGTGGACGGACTGGCTGGTGTCCGAAGAAGCATGGTGGCTGTGGTCGGTAGATGCTCAACGTGAGGTCATGCGTTTGCTGGTCCTGAGAGGAAAGGAGCTTTCCGCTAGCATGCGTGTCCGTCTGGAGGTGGCCATTCTGGCCGGCCCTCTTCGTCCCGAAGCGGTAGCTGAGGAGCACTGGCGCCCCAGGGCAGACCGCGTCGTGTGGTTGCGACTGGCCAAGCTTGCCTCAACCGGTGAGCCGCTCGGGGAACAAGCGCAGGCGAAGCTGGAGGAGTTGTCTGTCGCATACCCACGTTGGGAGCTTGCCGACAACGAGCGTGATGAGTTTTCGCACTGGATGAGCGGAAGCGGCGACCCAGACTTTGAGGACCAGCGACAACTGGAACGGGCTCCGCTGGAGCATCCGGAGCTGATGGAATGGCTGTTGAAGCCGAAAGTAGACGACTTCTTCTATGAAGATGATTGGCGAGTACTGTGTCGCGACAGATTCCGCGTCGCGTTTCGGGCATTGAGGGATCTCGCGCAAGCGGGCCACTGGCCGAGTGAACGCTGGAATGAGGCGCTGCAGGTCTGGAGCGATCAGGCGCACCTGCGGCGATCGTGGCGGCTAGCACCACCGGTCCTTACTCGAGCCAGCGATGAAACGCTGAGGGAGATCGCGCATAGCATCTCTTGGTGGTTGAAGGCATCTGCGAAGTCACTGGACCGACATGGAGACATATTCTTGTCGCTGTGCCGTCGTGTTCTTGCCCTGAATCATGACGATAACGAAGACGATGACCAGCCCACTCAGCGTGCGATCAATCATCCGATCGGTCATATCACACAGGCCCTGCTTAACTACTGGCTGAGCCAGAAGCCCCAGGATGGACAGGGATTACCCGAAGAACTGGAGGCGATCTTCACGGACCTGTGCGATACGAGAGTCCATCAGTTTCGTCACGCGCGCGTATTGCTTGCCACTCACGTCATTGCACTGTTTCGAGTCGACCGCGATTGGACCGAGTGCAATGTCCTGCCGCTATTTCGGTGGCAGACATCGCGCACCCAAGCTCGCGCGGCATGGGAAGGATTCTTGTGGTCACCCCGCTTGTATCGTCCACTGCTGGCTGCCTTCAAAGCCGACTTCCTGGAGACGGCAACCCACTATGCCGATCTCGACGGACTGGATAGCCAGTACGCGACCTTCCTAACTTACGTCGCACTTGACCGAGCCGATACATTCACTACCAATGAGCTGTCGGCTGCCACCGAAAATCTTCCGACACGGGGACTGCGGGAATGTGCACAAGCACTTGCACAGGCCCTGGAGGGTTCGGGAGAGAGACGCAGCGAGTACTGGGAAAATCGGATAGAACCCTACTGGCACGAGATCTGGCCGAAGTCCCGAGACCGCGCGGCTCCCGGCATTTCTGAGGAGCTTGCGCGGCTCGTGGTAGCTGCAGGCGACGCCTTCCCGCGAGCGCTAGCGACAGTGAAGGACTGGCTGCAGCCATTCGACCATCCTAGTTTTATCGTCCACAGATTGAATGAATCCGACCTTTGTAAGAAGCATCCCAAGGACGCGCTGACACTATTGGATGTTCTTATCAGAAACGACTTCTGGCTCATTAACGAGCTAGGTTCTTGTATGGAGGTAATCGCAAATGCATGGCCGGAAGCTGACCGAGATGGGCGATACCAGAGAATCATGGAGATCATTCGCCAGCGTCAGTAAAGCCAAGGCACAGACTGCGGTGGCAGGTGCTGCTATCTTATTGTCCATTACTCTACGGAATGCCCCCCGGCCCTTATATGGCCTACATGTGACCATGTGTACTCTGCTAGGGAGATAGGCAATCGTGACAGGAGCGATTGGGTGAGTCGGGGCCTGGATATCGAACGCACGATTCGGGATGGCGAGCGTAACCAGGAGGCCAAGCGCCTGATCCAGAACTGGTGCCGTCATGCCCGCGTGGAGAAGTTCGGCGGCACGGGACTGATCGAGATGGAAACCGGCCTACCCATCGGACACCATTCCATGGTGTGCGATTTCGCCCCGGCATCTGGAATGGCAACCTGGCTGCTGGAAGAATCTGCGGTGCACTTCCATGACGCCTATTGCGCGGATTGCTCGCATCGCGTGCCGGTCGCGTTGCCCAACATCGCTATGCTTGTGGCACAACGGGACGCCGATCGCCAGCACGCACAGATGCGTGCGCAACAAGCGCAATGCGCCAAGGAGGCGGCACTGCACGCTCGCGCGGCCGTTCGCGCAGAACTGCGGACGATTTTGCCGGTCGTGGCCAAGACCTTCATGGACGATCTGGATCGGCTCGATGCCGAACGTGACGAACAAGCGGCGACACGTGTGATCGAGAGCGCCCGACTGGCGCCGGAAGTCCTCGTACCGCCGCTTACCGAATATCTGTTCTCGGTACTGGAAGGCGACGACCACTGGTTGGAGGCGCCCGGACTGACCCTTCTGGCCAGCACACCCGACCAGCCTCGACTGATCCGCTGTGCGATGAAGTGCCTGCGAGAGGGGTATGCACTCGATCTCGCCGCTGCGATGGTGATGCAGCGGCTGGACCACATCGATGCAGCCGACGTCCCCGGGGCGGTCATCGGCCTGGCGTACGTCGCGACGCCACCCCGCTCGGAGTTCGGCCACCCACACCGCGACGACGGCGATCCGAGTCCGCTGACTCAACTGGCGGATAGCTTTCCCGAGCCCGTCGAGCGAGGCCTGCTCGCCTTGCTCACCCACCGCGATCAACTACGTGTGGGCGTAACGGCCCGTGCCATGGGTCTGTTGATCACTCGAAGCGAGCGTTGGATCCGGCCCTTCCTGCGTCCGTTGGCGGGGCACCTGTCCCGGCTGGACTTCCTGGTTGAGATCGAGCGCGATTCCGAGCTGCGCAAAATCGCCCATGACCTCCAAGTGGCTTTGGCCAGTGCCTTCTTGGTCGCGCCCGAACTGGCCGATGAAGAACTAATGCGCCAGTTCGAGAGTGCCTCGAACGAAGGCGAAGGCCGCGTGGCGGGAGTCTACGAGCACGTGCTGCGTCTCGCGCATCGCACTCGTGACAGCTCGCTCGTCGTGGGGCCGGCCCACACCCATGCATTCGTCGTGGCGATTCGACGACTGGCGGCGCTATCGGCGACCTCGGATAACAGCCAGGTCACCCAGCAGGTCCTGAGTGCGCTTCGACATCCGAGTGCCGCGCTCGCACCTGCGGCGAAGGCTGCGATGGACGTGCTGCTGGGCACCGCCGCGGTACTCGATTCCAAGCTGCAGGCGCCAGAACCAGAGCCCAGCATCCTCACGCCTCCCCATCCGTTGGCGGAAATGGAGAAAGCCAACCGCCGCTCGAATCTGTGGTATCTGCGTGCGGCGTTGCTTGAGCTGGCCATCCACGGCGCACTGGCTGATGCCGAGGGGCTGGCGCGCTTCGAGGCGTTTCTCAGTCAGCGCGGCTTGCTTGGCGATACATTCGAGGCGGCAATCGTGCGGGAGATCGCGCCAGTGCTCGCGACCAGCGCCGGGCTGAAGACCATGCTGCCCTACCTTTACGGCGCGATGGTTGGCGCCTCGGTCGCTGGCCGCGCCGCCGCCGCCGACGCGCTCAAGGATATCGGCAGCCGGCGATTCGCCGATCTGCCCGACTTGGTCGCCGATAGCCTCGTACTGATGCTCTTTGATCCTTACGTCATCGTGCACAAGGCTGCGGTACAAGCGCTGGGTCGACTTCGGCTTCCGGCCCACTTCCACCGCATGATGGTCGTGGCCCTAGAAAACCTCATCGTCGCCTACCGTGGGGGGAGCGACCCCGAGTTTCTGCTCGAGTGCATCGAGGCGAAGGTGAATACCTACCGCGGTGAAGGCCCCCTGCCCGAGGCTGAAGGCCAGATACTGTTGGCGCTCATAGCGGAACTGGAGCCCTCGCTACTCTTACGCAGCGCACACAGATTCTTTCTCAGGGAGTTTCAGCATCTCGATGGCTGGGCGGCGTTGGTTCTGGGCTGGGTCGGCCAGTGCCGAGAATACTACGAACTCGAGCACGCGCTGGAACTGGTGGCCGACCTTCCCCCGGGCGCGTGCGCGCCCCAAGTCCCAGCGATTCTTCAGGCGGTGGCGACCGACCCGACCAACCTCCAACTGTGCAGTACGTTCGTGGAACTGCTCACGCGAGATCGCGCCTGGTTGGGCGCGACGCAAGTGGCCGCATTGCACGTAGCCGCCTTCCCCGACACAGTGCGCGAGCGCGCGCGCCGTATGCAGGCGCAGCAGCTCGAGCGCCGTGTCCGCTTCGAATACCTCATTAGCGAAGGTAGGTTTGAAGAGGCTCTAGTGCTGGGTGAGATCTGGATGCGAGCCGATGACGAGCTGGCACAACTGTTGAAGACCGATGAAAAATTCACTCTCTTCTGAGTCCTTGCAGCCGCGCCTACAAGCCGTGGAGGCCTTGGCGGCGATCGCCCAGGGTAAGTGGCCGCCCCATGATCTGAAGGCGCTGGCTGTGGCCCTGGATTCGGTGTCGGTGGCCTTGTCGAGCACGGCGGCCGCAACGGCATACAACGCTTTCGGCGGCATCGTGCGCATCGTCGATATGCTGGCGCATTGGCGCCGAGCCGTCCTCGACGCCGAGCCGGATGCCGATCGGTATCTGCGCAGCGCCCATGAGCGTCACCGCCTGTGGTTGGACGACTACGGCCACAGCGATGCCGCGGCGGATCTGTGTGCGGCCGCAGAAGGCCTGGCAAGCCTGGAATCGATTAATCAGGTCGCCGACATCGCCCGGGCGCTGACCGCAGTGCCGCTACCCATCGGCATCTTCGCGCAGCCGGTACGACCGGACTGGGCCATCAAGGCGGACTTGGCTGCCCCGAAAGAGGAACCGCAGGTCGATCTGACCGTGGCGTTCTTGAAGTTCCAGTTCGACGGCCAGCCTGCCGCGGAAGTACACCAGCTGGCGGCGCGGGAGGTTCACGATCTTGAGATCGAAGTGCGTGTGTCGCGCTGGCCGCAAGACAAGCGAGAGCTACGGCTGACGCCGATCTCCGTCGAGCCGAAGTCGACCTATGACTTCCCCAGCTTCCAGTTCGAAAAGCCCGACGGCGAGGCGCCGTACACGATGCGGCAAAGTGGTCGTGCCGCCTTGCTGCTACCCCAAGGCATGCAGGCGCGCCCCTTCGAGTTCAAATACACGGCCGAGTTCATCCCTGAACGGGGGGATCAACCGGTGGCCGTCGTGGGGCACCGCACGCTGATCGTGGACGGTGCCGACGTTACGAAGCTACAGATCTGCGGTTACCCAGGGCTGGACCAAACGCTGTTCGCACTTCGGGAGGCGCTGCGTCGCCGCCCAGGCGTGCCGCAAGCGGAAACTACCGATGCACTACTCGTGCTCACCACGCTCTGCAATTTGGCTGGCCGCGCGGTTCAGGACGCCGAGTTTAGCGGGCGATGGGACGAAGCTATGTTTCAACGCCACGTGCGCGCAGAGTTACGTCGCCACCCACCGACAGGCGCGGATCTGGACGAACACGCCCATGCCGCCGGCGGCATCACCGATTTGTCATTGCGCGGATTACCGATCGAACTCAAGGCCGTCGACAAGCTGATCAGCTCTATCGACCAGTGCGAACCGTTCTTCGCCCAAACCGCCACCTATGCCATCGCCAAGTCCAAGCGCACGGCGATATTGTGCGTGCTCGACAGCAGCAGTAAGAAGACGGCGCCGGTGCCGCCTGAGATGCTACTGGACATCCGCACCGTAGCCCGTGGCGAAGTGTCGATCTGCGTGCTGGTTATCCAGGGCAATCTGGCTCGGCCGAGCGCGTTGTCGCGCTAAGGACGACGCGTCGGCTTTGCCCTCATGCGCCAAGGATCGCAGATACCTAAATGCCCCTTGGGGCAATTTACTCTTGGCGGGAAGCTCTTCCCTACCCCCGATAAATCTTCCTAATCCCCTAGCCCGCCGATGCCCGCAACCGGCCAATAGCAGACGCTCAACACCGAATCGGCTTAAGCCTTACCAAAATTTTAGTTGCCGTTCTCGCCATTGATGATCGGGTCCATAATGGACCTATATCTGCTTTCAGGAAGCTCGCGATCAATTGTTAGGATGGCTTCACTCTTTATCCAGCGCATGAGTTTGCGAGGTGATAGATTTTCGGACGCGACTGCAGCCCGTTGAGGAAGGTTCTCGAGACTTTGAAGTTCCCCTACAGAGTTGCGTGCCACATCAGAAATCATGAGTAGACGAGCCACCAAGAGTGACCAGACAGCCAGCTCTTCCTGCCTTGCAAGATTCCCTGCGGCGGAGTATCGAAAGTCAGACGCGACGAAAGTGGGTTCGTTTAGGAGTTGTTTCTTTACCCACCATAGGATGTTTAGGCCAGATGTCCATGCACCACCGCGAGCCTTGCAGCGATAAACATATGACCTGCCTAGGTTGAGGCATGCAAATTCCTTCCTCGACGAAATCGGCCTCCTCAGCTCTGAAAGGGTCGAGATTTTTCCGTCGAATTGCCCGTAGTCAGCCGCCAGTTCCCCGACCTCATCAGTTCTGAGGAGCTTTGTATCTTCAGTGACTTGAAGCGGATCTTCGGCAGCTTCCTTGCGCAAAATATCCTGAACGCAGGATTCATTAGGAAAGACTACTCGATGCTTGCTCGCATAGTTTTCAGCACTAGCCAAAGGAAGATCCTTCCGAAAGTGCCTTCCGCATGTGGTTGCAGAGGAATCCCGAAGTGTCACGCGATGTTCCGTGCAGTAGCCGAGTGACAGCCCTACGGATCCATTCTGAAGTGGGTTGAACCAACAGTTTTCGCAGGAAGTTAGACGGCGGGTGGTCATGGGGCGATTTCGGCAGTGGCAGAGTCGACGGCATTTTGGTCTGACAAGTCGCTGAAATCAGCCAAATGTTCTAGATGTTCCTCAACGTAACGTCGGGCTTGCGCAACCTCGAAAGAATCCGGCCAAGCGGCATCTCCCTTACCAAAACCCTTAAGTAGATCTTGAAGTTCCTTCCTCGAACGATGCTTGACGCCTTGATCCTGCCACTCTCGAGGCAAGGTCTCATAAGTTTTGCCAGTCTTCCCTGCAAAAATCCCGGCAATTTCTTCGGACTCCGTGAAGGAGAGGTAGGGCGTCAGCCTTCCTGGGCCATCCAGAAACAGAATATGCCTTACAATCGACTTGGCTGAGCCGTGAGACGCCGGTCTTACGCCGTCCTTCGCGTCGCCGCGAAACAGCGGATCTTTCGATATTTTCCACTTCTTCGACATGTCTATATCTATCCTGCGACGCCCAACTGCCAAATAAACGGGCCCTGGGTCCGGCGATTCGAATTTCCCACAATGCGCAGGGATGGGCGGGCTTCCCCTTGATATAGGGCGATCTTAGGGCAGCGAGGGGCGGCTAACAAGCAGCCGTATAGCCCAACCCTAGCGCTAGGCCCGGCGGCCAGCGCAAGCAGACGTGTAGATGTCCGTTTAGGGTCGGCAGCTGCCCTCCCCCTACCCCCGATAAACATCCCTTATCTTCCTGCTGGCTTGGCAAGGGCGCGAATTCGAAAAGGTATGGGCCAGAAGAGCTTTCTACCGAATCTAACTGTCAATGTTGATGCACCTCATACGCCGCATACCCAAAACGAGCCTCGCATCCCTACCCCAGCATCTGCGCTCGGCAGGCTTTATCCGCACACTACCTAGCGCGCAGCATAGAGAAGCTTCCCGTGTCCCCGAAGGGAGACGGCGCGCCGTCCTGATAGCGAAGAAAGGGAGGCACCGCAGATTCCCTGAGCTCATGGATGATGGTTCACGTAAACTTCCGTTCAAGAACGCACGGGGGGAGCTGTGGTAAGCCAAATCGCGTGGTTGAGCTTCGATCAGACGCAGCAGCAACGAACACAGCTGTTCCTTAACGCGCTCTCCCAGCAGGGTACGGTTGACGAACTTGGGACCGGGAACATCCGCGATCTGATCTCGGACGCGCTGTTTCCAGGCCACACCGTGCTGCACACTCGGGCGAAGTACCTCCTGTTCCTGCCGCGTGACCTATCGCGACTGGCATCGAAGACCGTCGATGCCCTGGCCGAGGAAGGAAGAAGGGCCGAAGGACAGCGCATCAAATCCCTGCGCCAGCGCTACAAAGACGATGGTCTTCGCAGTCGGGGCATCATCGGCTACACCACCGGCTCGGAAACCAAGCAGCTTCCGAGCAGCAGCTACTGGGGCTTATTGCGCCAACTGGATATCTACCGAGGCACCGGTTCGCTCTGGGACTACTACCGTGCGCTGGCGACATACAACGCCGCGCACGCCCAGAAGTCGATCCTCCACTCAGAAGAGGATGCCGAGCAGCAAGCGATGTCCGGACTATGGGCCGAGTACCCCGCCGAGTCACCCAAGTACGATGGATTCACGCTGAGTCCGGATGAAGCCGAGTGGCTGAGGGAGCGGTTCCTGGCATCCGACAAAGCCCCACGCGACGAGCGATCACTCACCAGCTGGCTGCTGGACAAAGGCGGACCCGATTCCGACCGGCCGTGGGTATCGGGTCTGGCGTACGCGTGGAATCACCCGCTGGCGGATCAGTTCCCGGCACGTACCGCCGAAGCGATGTGGTTGGGTCGCGATGTTGACCAGCTGTTGTTCGGGGCGCGCATTCTCTACAACTACCTGTGTGCGCACCATCGCCCGGACATGGGAGCGGATCGCGACACGTTGTTGGACAAGTACCGGATTGCAATGGGTCAGTGGCGTGCACAGATCGAGATGGAACCGCCGAGAGCCAATCTCCTGCATGAACTGGATGCCTGGGCGCAAAGACGATTCGCGGCAATCGAGGCAGCGCCCGCCGCGCGGTTGCGGTGGCGTTCCACACTGAAGTTCGCGCAGCGATGGCAGCAACTCGTGACAACTTCTTCGGACCTTCTGACTGACGACCAAGCACACGCGCGCATCGCCGAACGCGAACGAACGATCAAGCCAGGACGCGCCCGGCTGCTGGAACCCTACGAGCGATTGCGGGGCTGGGGCGGCGGCTCGGGCTACTTCCGGTTCAAGTACAACTGGTCCCCGGCAGCTCAAATCCTCTGCGACATCCATTCAGGGCTGGGCACCCCGCGTACCAAGATCATTGAAGAAGCCAATACCGCGACGAAGGAAGCTGACTGATGCTGCGCCTGAACGAGACTGCTCTTCTCCTCAACGCGCTTCAACCGCCGCAGGGGATGTCGATAGATGCTGCCCTCGGCACCTCCTTCACGCTCGATCTCACTGCGCTGTTGTCGATCCCGGTCGCGGCAAGCTTCGAACGCCAGGATGCGCACGAGCCTGCCAACCTGCTCGAGACCGTCCGTCGCTATGCCGATCGGACAATCCTGTTCTGTCAGGCCGGTGCCATCAGCGTGCCGGCCCGGTACCGAGCCGCCCACACGCTCATCGAAGACACCGTGGTCGAGGTCCGCCGGCCCGAGGGCGGCCTGTTTCATCCAAAGCTGTGGGTCATTCGCTTCAAGAAGGGCGACAGCTATCTGCATCGCGTGCTCGTGATGAGTCGGAACCTGACCTTCGACCGCGCATGGGACGTCCTGGTCAGGCTTGATGAGGACCCTGATGCCGACGGGGCTGTAGACACGAGCGGACTGCTCGAACTGCTTGGAGAATTGCGCGGAATGGCCGTGCGCTCGATGACGAGCGCGCAGGAGAAGCTTCTCACCTCGATGTTGTCGAGTGTCGGCACCGCCTCGCTTGCGTTACCGGCCCCGTTCGCAAGTGGCAAGTTTGTCCCCTTCCTTCCCGGTACCCGGTCTTGGCCATTCCGGTCCAGGTACGACGCTGCCCTGGCCGTTTCGCCGTTTCTCACCGGTGGCGCTGCAGCGCGCTTCTTCAAGCCTGGCGCAAGGCGGAAGGTGATCGCGTCGCGACAGGGTGCGCTGGATGCGCAGGCCACTGCCCTGGCATCGGTTCACGAGGTATACCGACTCAAGGATGCACTGCTGAGCGCGCAGGACGACCTTGAAGCACTGGACGGCGGTCCCGGCGCGTCCGACGACGCCGGCGTCGAGGCGCCATCGCTGAAGGGGTTGCATGCCAAGTTCTACGTGCAGGATCACGGTGCTCGGGCAACCGTTTGGCTAGGGTCAGCCAACCTTACCGACGCCGCGTTCAGTACCAACGTCGATCTGCTCGTCGAGCTGACCGGTTCTGTCCAGGACGTCGGTGTCGAGTGCGTTCTCGCACAGAAGGGGCGCAAGGATGACCTCAGCTGGTTGGTTGAACCTCATGAGCTGCCTGGCGATGGCGGCGAGGTCGATCCTGAGGAGGGTATCGACTCAATGGCACAACATGCCTACGACCTAGCCTCTTCGTCGTGTGACATCCGCTGTGAGGAACACCCAGGTGGCTGGACGGCGCAGCTGACCATCACCGGCTTCAATCCTGCGTCCATGGTCAACGTATCGGCCCGGCTGCTGAGTCTCCCGAAGGCGCGCGCAATGCCGGTGCAGAACGGACCGGTCGCATGGACGAGTCTCGCAGTCGAGGAACTCACCCCATTTGTTGTCATGAACTTGTCGAGCGAAGGTGCCAGCCGCACGGTGTTGGTCAGGGCCAACATCCACGGTGATCCGGAGGATCGCCGCAAGTCTGTGCTCGCAAGAGCCATTCGCTCACGGGAAGACTTCATGCGATATCTCGCAGCGCTGCTCGGCTACGACACGGGCGGCTTCACGCGAACGGCGGGGAGCGAGCACGATCCGGGCGAATCCTGGCTCCCAGGTATTGGTGTCGACCGGATACTGGAGGATCTGCTCACCACCGCCTCCCGCAATCCAGAGCAACTCACATCACTTGGACAGACACTTGATGTTCTCGGCCGCGATCCGCAGTTCGACGCGATCGTCCCTGCCGACTTCAAACTGCTGTGGGATGCGGTCTATGCGTCCCGCAAGCGTGTGATCGCATGAGTCGTCGCGGTGCCCTTCCGGCTGAGGTGCTGAATCAAGCCACCGAGGGCCTCAAACAGTTTCAGCTCGATACCGCCGCAGCGGTGATTGACGCGATGTACGAGCGCAACCAGCGGCGCTTCCTCGTCGCCGACGAAGTGGGCCTTGGCAAGACCAAGATCGCCCGGGCAACCGTCGCCGAGACGATCCGACGCCTCTGGGACGACAGGTCCGTCAAGCGCATCGACGTGATCTATATCTGCTCAAACAGCCAGATCGCCCGGCAGAATCTTCGGGACTTGAACGTACTCACGACCGAAGAGGAGCCCATCCGCACCGCCGATCGGCTGACGATGTTGCCCACCACCCTGGCCAACCTGGGGAAGGTCAATGTGGTCGCCTTCACGCCTGGCACATCCTTCCAACTCGGAGACAGTGCAGGCCGGGTCGGTGAGCGCGCAATGTTGTGGACGCTTGTCAAGGACCATGCAGTGGGCTGGGCTAAACTGCTCGCACGCGACCGAGCGCTGCAGATCTTCAGGGGGCGCGCGTCGGAAAGTCGCTTTCGGAACGAGCTCGATGCGCTTGCCGAGTTCGATCCGCCCCGTTCGGTGGTTACGAAGTTCGGCCAAAAAATACGCGCAAACAAGCTTGGGAAAGAGTTCACATTAATCTCGGATGGACGCCGAGCATACGACGACACGCGCGGGCGAAAACTGCTTGCTGACTTGCGTCGTCTGCTCGCTGAGGTCTGTATCGACCAACTGAGCCCGGACCTGGTCATCCTCGATGAGTTCCAACGCTTCAGCCATCTATTGGACGGCAAAGGCGAGGATGCCGAGCTGGCCAGCCAGCTGCTCAAGCATCCCACGGCACGCGTGCTTCTGCTGTCTGCAACCCCGTACAAGATGCTGACCAACCCCGAGGATGACGAAAGTCACTTCGAGGGATTTGGCCGCACGGTGAAGTTTTTGCTTGGCGAAGGGCGCGAGCCGGAACTGACGGAACTACGTCGCTCCCTGGGTGCGTTGCGGACAGGAATACTCGAGCATCGCGATCCAGAGCACCTTGCATCAGCCCGCGACAAGGCCCAGTCGATACTCCGCAGCGTGATGGTCCGCACAGAGCGTTTGGCCGCAACACCGGATCGTGACGGAATGCTTGACATCAGCCCGCCCGACATCCCCTGCACCGTTACACCTGCTGATGTGGATTCTTTTGTAGCGGTCGACAAGGCAGCTCAGGCACTGGCCGACATCCCGTCGATGATTGAGTACTGGAAGTCGGCCCCGTATCTGTTTAACTTCATGGATGAGTACGCTGCAAAAAGACGCTTGCAGCAACAGCTTCCACAGAGCACAGAACTGCAAGGCGCGCTCCAGGGAAAGCACATGTTGACGTACAAGGATGTCAACCAATACCGGCACATCGATCCTCGCAACGGGCGGCTCCGCTGGCTGCTTGAAGACCTGGACGCGGCTTCCGCATTCGATGTGCTGTGGGTGCCGCCCGCGCTGCCGCAGACGCAGCTGGGCGGACGGTACGCAACGGGCGCTGCCCTTACAAAGCGATTGATTTTCTCAAGTTGGAGTGTGGTGCCGAAATCCGTTGCCGCCCTCACCTCCTATGAGTTCGAGCGCAGACACGGACGTGTTGCGTCGGGCCAGACCGAACGCCCGTCATACAACAAGGTGCGCGAAGGCTCACGCCCGTTCGACCTCACAACGCTGCGCGGAACAGCGATGGATAACTTCACCGGCTGGTTCGCCCTGCTCCTGCCATGCAAGTACCTCGCTGATATCGGAGACCCGCTCGCCGTCGCGAGTGCCCTCGGCGAAACAGTGCCACTCTCGCTCGCTGCGTTGCGCAGACACGTCACCGAGGTTCTAGAGGCGCGACTTGCGCCGCTGCTTTCGATGGCACCGCCATCGGGCGCCGGGCGCAGCATCTGGTACTCCGCCGCACAACTTTGGCTTGACCCCGACCTGGCCGAGCTCACCGCCGAGCACTGGATCGGCACCGAAAGGGACTCCCAGGCATTTCGAGAGCATTGGGCGCGTCTGGTCGAGGTTGCGGGATCGCCCGACACATGGGGCCCTTGGCCAAGCGATCTCGTACGTTGGCTCACCGACCTCGCAATCGCAGGCCCTGCCATCTGTGCACTTCGAGCGATAAGGCGGCAACGCAGCCGGTTCGACACCGATCTCACCGCTCACGCCCTGCGGGCTTCCACGGCTTCCATTGCCTGGGCGTTCACCAGCTTCTTCAACGCTACCGAAGCGCAGGCGATTGTCGAGTCAAGCGTTCCAGTAAGGTTCGACCACTGGAAGAAGCTCCTAGTCCACTGTGCCGAAGGCGGGCTTGGCAGCGTGCTTGACGAGTGGTTCCACCTCATCCCCGACCAATGTCGGCTTAACAAGGCGTCGGACACGCCATTAAAAGATATGGCTGCATTGGCATCGGAAGTGTTGCGCCTCAACGATGGGCGAAGCTTCAGCGACTTCTATGATCGAATCCGCCGTACGGGAGAGGCCAGGTCACACGCGCTTCGATCACACTTCGCCATGCGTTACGGCCAAGCGCGTGGGGCCGCTGCCGAGGGAGAGAACCCGGTTGCGGTGCGCAACGCGTTCAACTCTCCATTCCGCCCATTCGTACTGGTGTCGACCTCGGTTGGACAAGAAGGGCTGGACTTCCACTACTACGCCCACGCGATCGTCCATTGGAACCTTCCCGGCAATCCGGTCGATCTCGAACAACGCGAAGGGCGCGTCCATCGTTACAAGAACCACGCCGTGCGGAAGAACGTTGCTGCGCGCTTTGCGCACGACCCTGCGATCTTGACCTCAACCGATCCTTGGGAAGGCCTCTTTGCGTTGGCGACCGATAAAAAGAGCAGCGATGGCGGCCTACGACCCCACTGGATCTATGACGGTGAGGCACAAATCAAGCGCCTCGTTCCGATGCTCCCATTCAGCCGCGAGGTCGGGAAGCTGCAGCAGCTCGTGGAAGCTACGAGCTTGTATCGTATGACGATCGGCCAGCCGCGCCAAGCCGAGTTGATGGAAGTACTCGCTGGACTCAGCAAAGAAGAGCAAGACACACTCCGTGCGGCCGTCTCGATTGATCTCAAGCCCGGTAAAAGCTGATCTATTTGCTCCCTCCACATGACCAGAACCTGGCTAGCTGGCGAGCCACAGTTCAGTCAAGAGACTACGCGCTGCAACCAGCAAGACAACATCTGCTCTCAATGCCATACCTGCGTCAATAGGGGTTCGAAGCGAAGGCTTATTCACCCCCGATAACGCGCCCTAATCTCCTTGTGCGCCGGGTATCCGCTTCTGGCCAGCGGCGGATACTGCGCAATGCGGATGCAGGCGTACTGCTGGCCGAAGGTTACAGGCAGCGTACATTGTCGTCAGGGGGCTGACGGAGCTTCCCTGTCTCGCCAGCGAAAGCGTGCACCGTTTCCGGCTTGCTCACCGCAACGGATAACCACCGAGGTGTGGGCAGTGAGTCGTTCCCTATGTTGGTGGCTGAGCAGGTCGCTCGCTAGCGCTGAGCGACCGCCAGCATCGACATGCAAGATAACCCTGAAGCCGCTTGCTTCCCGTAGCGACTACATGAAGTACGGCTTGTCGCCGTCGCTTCCCGGCTTGTCCACGCCCAGATTTGCGCCGATATGGCGAGCCGGGTTGACGATGACTTGGCTGATCAGGTCACCCACGCTCCTGTGCGAGACCACGGTGCCCTTGAAGGGCTGGCCCTTTTCAGTGGTCTCGTAGTCCACCTCATCTTCGTCGGTCAGCCAGGCTGGGCGCAGGATTGTGTAGTCCAGCCCGGAGGCTTCGATGGCATCCGCTGCGCGTCGGAACGGTTTGAGATCCTCGCCAATGATGGCGTTGTTCCATTCACCGAACTTGCCAGGAACCTCATCGTAGATGCCCAGCGAGAGAACGAAGATCAGACGCTTGACGCCTGTGGCCTTCATGGCAGCGATCACCGCCTGGGCCTGCTTGTCCAGGTCTTCGCCCGTCAGGTTGGCGTAGACGATGTCCTGTCCTGCAATTGCGTCCTTGAGCACCTTCTTGTCCAGAACGTCGCCGATGACCACCTTCGCGTTGGCCGGCTCCTTGCCCGTCAGTTTCTTCGGGTCACGAAGAAGCAAGGTCTGCTGAACTTGCGTTTCGGTGGCGAGCGACCTGATGACCCACTGGGCGATCTGGCCACTTGCACCCAGGATGAGAATGTTCTTCATGGCAAAACTCCTTTGTTGTCAGGCGCCGATGTAGGCGCCGTTGTCCACGACCAGAACCCGGCCGGTTACGGCACGCGATAGATCGCTGGCCAAGTAGAGAATCGCGTTGGCCTGGTCCTCGGGCCGGGTGAACGGCAGGGATTGGTCCGTGTGCTTTGCGATATAGGGAACCATCGTCGCCCCCCCGTGAGCTTGCCTGCAGCCCAGTCGCGGGCCATCGGCGTATCCGTGTTGCCCGGTGCCACCGCATTGCACCGGATACCGGTGCCTGCAAAGCGGACGCCGATGTTGGTGGTCATCGCATTCACCGCTGCCTTGGTTGAGACATAGGCCATCCCGCCCAGTGGCAGCGATCCGTTCACCGAAGTGACGTTGACGATCGCGCCGGTGCCGCGCGGCATGAAGTGCCCAACCGCCTCGCGGCAGAAGCGGAACACTCCGGCATAGTTCACTTGCACCACTTCGTCGAAGTGCTCGTCGGTGTACTCTTCGATGGACATCATGTCGCCATACCCGGCGTTGTTCACCAGGATGTCGACCTGCCCGAAGGCTTCGATCGCCTTGGCAAACACACGCCCGGGCGCTGCGGGATCGGCCGAGTTCGCGACGATTCCCAACGCGTGGCCGCCACTGGCCTGGATGTCCTCCACTACGGCATCAAGGCTGGCCTGATCGAGGGCCGTAAGGACGACACTGGCGCCGTGTTCGACGAACAGCTTGGCCGTGGCCAGCCCGATACCCTTGCTGGCGCCGGTGATGATGGCGGTCTTTCCGGACAGAAGAGCGTTCATGTTCACTTCCTTTGCGTGGCGGTTGGTGGCGTGCCGATCTGTCACAGATGGGCCATGAAGAACGGAACCACCTGGGCCATCGCAATTGCCACCGGCTCCGGCTTGTCGTACAGGTCGTAGTGCGACCAACCTTCGGCGACGACGATCTGCTTGTGCTCGGACGCTGCGCGGCTATAGATCTCCCAGCCATCACGGTAGGCACCGAAGCCACCAGGCTTGTCGCCGATCACCACCATCAGGGGCTGGGTCAGCAGCACCTCGGCGTTGAGGAAGGCATCCCACCCCATCGCCGCGCCGCTGAAGGACATTAACTGGCTGGTGGCGCCATTGGGCTGCTGGCCGCGAGCAGTCTTGTAGTACTCGGTGGCTTCCAGTACATCGATATCGGTGATGCCTGCAGCCTTGCCCGCTTCAACTGAATCCGGCAACAGGTTGGCTACATCACGCACGGCACCCTGCGCCTGGGCCGTGCGCATACCGGCGATGTTGGCTGCCAGCTCGCGCGGCTTGAATTGTGCGAAACCCTCGCGGATAAGACGGCCGTAGTTCACGCCGGTGATGGATACCAGCGCCTGGATGCGGTGGTCAGTGATGCCCGCATGGATGGTGTAGGCTCCCCCGCCGCAGACGCCGATGGCGCCGATGCGGCCGGCGTCGACATACGGCAGCGACTGCAGGTAGTCGACGGCGAAACGGATATCCGAGACGCGGATCGACGGATCTTCGATGAAGCGCGGCTCGCCGCCGCTGGCACCCTGGAAGCTGGCGTCGTGCACCAGCACCACGAACCCCTGCTCGGCCAGGCCCTTGGCGTAGATGTTGCCTGCCGTCTGTTCCTTGCAGCTGCCGATCGGATGTGTGCTGACGATGGCCGCGTACTTTCTGCTTTCATCGAAATCGGGCGGGAGGTAGAGGTCGGCTGCGATCTGCCACCCCAGGTTCGGATAGCTGACGGTCTTGATGGAAATGGTGCTCATGGTGTTCTCCTGGGTCAGTTGCGGCGCTGTCATATGTGGCGGCAGCGATAGGCCGGCCGGATCAGGCGGCGCCCGGGTGGTTCACTTCAGGCGGCTCTGGAAGAACGGCGCCAGTACCGAAACAGCTTCGTCGACGTAGTTCGGCACGTCGTACAACGACATGTGGTTGGCCCCTTCCACCACGTGCAGTGCCTTGTCCTTGCTTGCGGCCCGCGCCAGCAGGTCATCGCTCATCCACTTGCTGCCCGCCACGCTGCCGGCTACCGCCAGGATCGGCTGGGTCAGGAATGCCTCGGCCTTGTTGTAGGCGTCATAGGTGATGATCTGGTTGAGGTTGCGGGTCAGCGCGAAGCCGGGGGCGTTGGGATGCTCGGCACGCGGGGTGTGGTAGTACTCCCATGCCTCGCGCAGTTCGGCATTCGGAGCATCTTCTTCGCGCAGCGGTGCCAGCGGGATCGTCGCGAACTCGCCAGAGGCAATGTCGGAGGTGCGCGCATTGGAGCCGACGTCCAGGTAGCCGACGGCATCGGCGTCCTTGACCGTGTTCTCCCAGCCGTTGCGGAACATCTGGCCGATATTGACCGCGCTCACCATGCCCAGTGCCTTGATGCGGCGGTCGTTGATGGCGGCGTTGGCGCTGTAGCCTGCACCCGCGCAGATGCCCATGGCACCGATCCTGTTCGCGTCCACATACGGCAGCGTGGTGAGGTAATCGATGACCGCACTCACGTCTTCGGTACTGATGTACGGATTCTCCAACTGACGTGGCTGGCCGGTGCTGGCACCTTGGTAGGAGCGGTCAAACGCGATGGTGACCAGGCCCGCTTCGGCCAGCTTCTTCGCATACAGGCCAGCCGTCTGTTCCTTCACGCCGCCACCCGGGTGGGACACCACGACTGCGGAGTACTTGCTGGATTCGTCAAACCCCTCGGGGAAGTAAAGGGTGGCCGCCGTGGTGACGCCTTGGCCATTGAGATTCTTGAACGTGACGTTGCGCATGTGCGTGCTCCGCTATGGGGATGAGGTGGCCGGCGCTTGTGCCGACGAAGCCCATCCTATTGACCGCATTGGGCCGGATAAATAATCTTCCGAACACATGAGCCGTAAGTAGAGCTAAACAATGCCCATCGAACCCTCGCTCGTCAGCTCCCTGACCTGGTTCGCCCATATCGCTCGGCACCGCAGCTTTACCAAGGCGGCCACCGAGATGGAGATCACCCGGGCCGCTCTCTCCCAGCACCTGAAAGCACTGGAAGAACGGCTGGACGTCAGGCTGCTGCACCGCACCACCCGCAACATGTCGCTCACCGAGGAGGGGCAACAGCTGCTGGACGTGCTGCAGCCGGCACTGAGCGCGATCGAACGGGCGGTGGAAGAGTTGGGTGAAGTCCATGCGGAACCCTCCGGTGTGATTCGGATGAACTCTTCGCGAATCGCTTCACGCCTGCTGCTGGAACCGCACATGGGGGAGTTCCTGGCGCGTTACCCCAAGCTCCGGCTCGAACTGATCATGGATGACGGCTTCTCCAACCTGGTGGCCAACGGCCTGGACGCCGGTATTCGGTTGGGTGAGAGCCTGGATGAGCACATGGTGGCTGTCCCCGTCACGCCGCCTTTGGAGATGGCGATTGTCGGTTCACCTGCCTATTTCGATCGGCACGGCGTACCGGAGAGCCCCGCCGACCTGATCGGTCACAACTGCCTGGCTTACCGGTTCACGTCCAGTGGCACGATCGACCACTGGACATTTGCGGCGCCCGACGGCGAGGAACGCAAGCTGGTGTTCGAGCCACAGGGCAACGCGGTGTTCAACGACGATGACAGCATGCTGCGCGCCGCGCTGCAGGGGGTGGGACTGATTCGCCACATCGACCTGTGCGTCCGCGAGCACCTCGACAGCGGCGCGCTTGTGCGCGTCCTGGCGCCGTGGTGCCGCCCCTTTCCGGGCTTCTTCCTTTACGTGCCATCACGCGCCCAGATGCCAGCGAAGGTCCGGGCGTTGATGGACTTCCTGGTGGAGCGGCGCGAGCGGTTGGCCCCTCCCCAACCCCGGCGTGTCGCCGCCGAGGACCGTCGCGTGAGAAGAAGGCACGGCAGCCGGCGCAAGCCAGTAGCGGGCGACTGAGGAGTGCCCGGCTTCGACCAGAAGGTGATAGCCACCCTACTCCCGATACATCTTCCTGATCCCCTGCCCTGCCAAAGCTTCCCTCTCGACCAGCTACAGGCATTGAAGAAATCATGCCGAGAGACCACCGGGGCTACGAACGATTCCGCTTCGAGCCCAATGCTTCACTTCGACCCTTGACCGTCCCACGCAGGCGGGGGGCCATCGGAGGGGCCGCCAATCCGGCCAGCCGCACCTGTATCAGTTCCAGCAGCGCCCGGACACGTGCGGTCACGGAATGCCGATGGCTGTATGCCCCCAGCAATTGCAGCGGTGCAGGACGAAGGTCCAGTGGCACTTCCTGCAGTCGACCCGCAGCAAGGTCTTCCTGGCAGGGATAGGCCGCCACAATCGCGAAGCCGACGCCTTGCCGTGCGCCAGCGACGGCCAGTTCCCCGCTGTTGACGCGGTAGCGGCTGCGAACCGGCACCTTGACGATGTCACCCGCTGCATCCTGGAACTGCCACGGTTGGCCCTTCAACGCACTGAGGGTGGTGATGCAGGGCAGAGACTTGAGCTCCCGCACATGGCGCGGAATGCCGGTCCTGGCCAGCAGGGAGGGGGCGGCAACCACGATACTGGGTAGGACGGCGAGTTCCCGAGTGATGAACGCGCTGTCTTCCTGATGTCCCCGGTGGAAGACAAAGGAAAGATCAACATCCTCGCGAAGCACTTCCAGTCCGGTCATCCGGGTATCGCACTCGAGCTCGACCCCCGGATGGAGGCTGCAGAATTCAGCGAGGATGGGGCCCAGCAGCCTTGGCGCTTCGCCGGGCATGCACACCTTCAGGGGACCACGTAGTTCGCGCTGTACTGCACCCAGCTCCTCCTGCGTTGAGAGCAAAGTGTCGAGCAAAGGTTTGGCGCGTTCGTAGAGTAGCCGGCCGGCTTCCGTCATGCGCAGATGGCGGGTGCTTCGCTCCAGCAGCCGTGCGCCGAGTTTGCGCTCCAATGCGGCGACGTGGCGGCTGACGTTGGACGAAGGCATGGCAAGTAGACGCGACGCGCCGGCAAAGCTCTGCTCATCAACAACGGCCGCATAGACACGGACAGCGTTCAGATCGAGTGCATCGCGCATTTACTGTCCCGTTTCCGATATGAAAGCATCCAATTTTTGCATGCTAGTTCGCCCAAGTGGCGGAATCTAGCATGCCCTTCCGGCGGATGTGACGCGGTGGAGTGTTCACCGGGCACCGTATGAACAGGAGGGCTTCAGCGTGGAAATTGGAATACTTGGCGGTGGCATTGCGGGCCTGAGCGTGGCACTGGCATTGCGCAAGCAGGGCTATAGCCCTCGGGTCTATGAGCGTCGCGCGGCGCCGGCAACCATGGGGGCCGGCGTGACGCTCTGGCCCAATGCCAGCTTTGTGCTGGAAGAACTTGGACTGCTGCAGGACATCGCGGCCATCGGCGGTCGGCCGCTGACAATGCGCCGACAGGATGATGCCGGGAATGCGTTGGGAGGCCTCGATATCGGTTTGCTTGACCGGACCATGGGATACCCGACTCACACGGTGCTGCGCAGGCATTTGCAGGAGGTGTTGCTGGACCACGCGGCGCGGGCGCGGATTCCGGTGGAGTTCGGGCACCAGGCGGTTGCCATCGAACTGGATGCGCATGGCAGGGCCGTGGCGCAGTTCCACAACGGTACGTGCATCCGTCCGGATCTGCTCATTGGCGCCGATGGCCGCATGAATTCGGTAGCGCGCAAGTTTGTCGCAGGTGACAACGCCCCTATCTACCAGGGCTTCGTGAACTGGATCGGCGTGGCGCAAAGCCAGCATGCATTGGTGGACGATGGTGCGATTCTGGACTACTGGGGCACGGGTGAGCGCTTCGGTTGCGTACCGATTCGCCCCGACCTGGTGTACTGGGCCGCGGCGCAGGCTCGCCCCGTACCTCAGGCTATACCGAGCGCAGATATGCGTGGGGACATCGAGGACTTGTTCGCGGGATGGCCTGAGCCTGTCGCGGATATCATCCGGGCCACGCCCGCGAATGCCATCCGCTTGATCGCGGTGCATGACCTGGAGCCGCTGCAGACATGGGGCCGGGCGAACGTGCTGTTGGTGGGTGATGCCGCCCATGCGCCGTTGCCGACTTCGGGACAAGGTGCGTGCCAGGCGCTGGAAGATGCGTGGCACCTGGTTCGGTGCCTGGACAGTGCAGGTGGTGGCTTGGACGACGTCTTCCAGGCGTTTTCGAGAATCCGTGCCCCCAAGGCCGCAAGGCTGGCCGAACAAGGCCGGGGCTTCGCACGCGGATTGTTCGCCACCGATCCTGAGTCCTGCCATATCCGCAACGAACGGGCCAAGGCCTCCAATCCTGCGCGCGATATGCAGCTCTTGGCCGCCGGATGGGCACAGGGCCTGCCAATGCCGGGCGGCTCCGAGGGCATGCCCGCACAAACGGGAGGCGTTGACAGCCTTTACCGCATTGAATGATGTGCGCGGGACGTACTGCACCAGGTTCTATGCAGATACCCGGTTACACGCATCCAGCCGGTATGCGCCGCATTGCAGGCTTTGGTCATTGAAACTCGGACGACGAAAACGGGGCAGAAAGGGGCTCTCCCCTGCCCCCGATAAACAACCATAGTCTCCGACCTGCTTGAATGCCGCTCCCGACAAGGGACTTCATCCGGGGCGACAATCCTGCCGTGGTGCCACGCCGACCGCTCTGCCCTTGAAGGGGCGGAGTATTCATTGAATGCCCTTGCCTCCAGTGATGTAGTTTGATTCGACGAATACTGCAGTGTTACGGGGGGATTGACGCATATCCGGCTTGGCTATCCCGTGCTTATGGCGGAATCGCTCAACCTCTGCGGTGTTGAAACGCACAGTCTGTATGAAGTCCAAGGATCGCGTCACTCGGCATACGTCCAATCAGTGCACGGCAGACGCGGCGCTGTCTGTAACGGCGTGAATGGCGTCCACGATTGCAGCAGGATCTTCGCGATGGATGTTGTGGCCGGTCGCGAAGTAGCGGTGGGAGCCGCGTGCGAAACCCGCGAACAGCATTGCATGCTGGGCTTTCCAGACGGCTTTGCCTTGCACCGTTTCTTCAAGGACGAAAGGTTTGGCCGCAACTTGGGTGGAGGTGAGCAGCGCGACCGGTACATCCGGCATCGTGCGCGGTGTGGCCGCATCGGGTGCGTCCAACTGCGCAACCAGTGTTTGATAGTCGGCGGCCAATGTGGGCGGCAACATCGCCAGTAGTTCGGCATCGTCCGCCTGGACCCGTGCGCTGTCGGCCTGTTTGAGGGCATGCCGCTGCCCCATCGTGGTCGGATCGACCAACACCAATCCCTGCAGGCGCTCCGGGTGACGGCGTGCGAACTCGGTGGCGAGCAAGCCGCCGTAGGAGTGCCCCACCAGAATGACCTTGTCTGCGGGAGCGAGGTTGCTGATCACGGCACCAAGATCACTGAGATGCGCGTCGATGGTCTTGGCCTGCCCATCGCTGCCTGATCCGCCCTGCCCTGCGCGCGCATAGGTGATGCTGCGATAACCGCTCCCCAGCGCAGCAATCACGTCCTTCCACACGTCAGGGCCTTGCCCGAAGCCTGACTCGAAGACGACGACCGGGCCTGTCCCAGCCTGCTCCGCCTTGAGCGTATACGCGCCCCGCTCGACGGAAACACCCTCCGCCTGTGCAGCCCCCGCTACGGCGATCAGGGCGGCCATCACCCACGTCTTGACGACCTTGCTCATCACTCGACTCCTCCGTGCCTGGGCACGCAACCACCCTTAGATGAAAGGCGCGCGCCTGCCTCGGCGCGGGTTGCCTAACGACTCTGCGTCTAATCGTGCTGGTAATGTAGTGATGTATAACACCATAGTCCCATGCTGGAAGTCATGGGCGTGGCGCCCCCGGCAATCACCCTGCTGACCCTGCAGACCCGCTTGTACCGCAGCCATCAGTGCTGCGAACGAACGCCTTCGGGGGAACTACGTACTTGCAGACCGTTGGTTTCGAATGCGACCGATTCGGTACACCAATTCCAGACGACCCAGCGCGGGAATTAGGCGGACCCGCGAAGCGGGTTCGGCTCGTATGAGTTGTTGGGCAGCGGCTCAGTAGCCATCTGCCTGCAAACGAAGAACCATCTCTCCAGCCTCTTTGTCCGGTAGAAAATCGAGATCTACCAATGCCCCACGATCTGGCGAGCCAAACGTAGTTGAGAAAGATCCACTATGGATGTCTACGTCTTGGCCTATTCCTGGCGCAGGAGCTAGGCAGTTAAGGATACGTTTGGCGTTGTAACCAGCGAACTCAGTAGAGCTGTGCTCCATCAGGTAACTGCACAACTTCTTGCCGGGCTCATAATCGTCGTGCTCACAGGTCTTCAAGCCCATCACGATGTTGTCACCTTCTACCCGCGCACCCCAGAACGTGCGCAAGGTGAGGCCGCGAGTCTCTTTCGGCTTCACAGATATCAAGAAGCTCTCAAGCTCTGAGCAGAATTCGTCCGCTTCTTCGTGAGCGTAGGCCACGATGCTGGGACTGGCCAGAAGTAGGGCGAGTGTCAGATTGGATAATATCTTCATCTGCCGGCTAAATCAGGAATTAAGCCACGCCGCGTAGCGGCGTCGGCTTGAGCGAATGATTAGGCCTCATCTGTGGTCTCTATTTGAAAGACGCATTTATCGCCACGAGAATCAAGTGTGCGCAATAGGGCGACATTAACGGACTTGGCATACTCGACTGTCTGGGTTGGCGTCGGCGGGTTACCGTCACTCTCGTGTGTGTCAAGTATGGGCCGTACCGGAACAAGGACACTGCCGCATTTGACCTCAGCCACGCTATAGCCACCCGAAACTTTGCCACCACCCCAAACGGTATGGGTACCCCAGCCATCGTACCAAGACAGGAGGGATTGATTCTCTACCTGTCCCGCGACAGGAAACGAAGCCAGGAATGCCAGCCCAATCGCAATCTGTCTCATGAGGCCTGACTCTGGAATTGATCCGACTCGCTGAGCGGGTTCGGCTTGAATGAACTGCTAGGCGCTGCAAGCATCATGTGGGCCCTTTGATCTTCCTGCCCAGCCAGCCTCAATAATCTCGACTGCCGATAGAATTTGCTGTGCAAACGAACGGGCCCGAGCCACGTCGAACTCCACCGCATCCTCATGAGGCATTGCCACAACCTTGATGAAAATGAGTCCCTCATCTTGGCGCGGCTCGCAAGTCGCCGTTTCTTTGTACTTCTGCTCTGAAGAGTCTGTCATGGCAATCTTGCGCCTAACTACCCAATAGACAGACCCGTGGGTCCGGTCATACAACCTATCCACAAAGCACCGTATGGCGGGCTTTCCCTTGGTACGGCTCGATCTTAGGGCGGCTGGGTCCGGCTAACAAGCCGGCGTACAACCGGACCCAGCGCTAAGCGCGGGCGCGGCACAATGGCCGCTATGGCTCGGGACCAGTCCCGGAAAACTGACAGTTCCAACACGCATGCACTCAGCGATCTTCAAGCGCTTTCAGAATCCCGGGGATGCGCGTATCACTCGGCGCAAGCTCTGCGGCCTTTTTGTAACTGCGTATCGCTTGGTCGCGATCTCCGTTGGCACGATGAGCCTCTCCAAGGCTGTCGTAGACATTCGCCGATTCCGGGTGCGCGTTGGCGTTCCACTGGAAAACCGCCACGGCCTCCGGCACGCGCTTCATTCTCAATAGGCGATAGCCCAGCGAATTCAGTGCTTTCTCGGAGGTATCGTATTCGCTGGCGGCCGCACCCAGCCCTTCATAGGCCCGGGTCATGCCCGCTACGCCCTGCGACGTGGCCAGTGGTATCAGCAGGTTGCCCAGGCTCTTCCTGGCCAGCGCAATCGGCTCGCCGTGGAGCACTGCCATCAGTTCCTTGCCCAAGGTCGCTACCGTCTCACCCTGCCAGTAATTGTCCAGGATGATCACCACCGACCGGTCATGCTCGGCGCGGAGCCAGTAGCTCTGATAACCGGGAACGCTGCCCGTATGTGATTCCACCTTGTAGGTGCCACCCGCCGGCAAGGTCCAGTTCTCCACCTCCCAGCCGTACCCATAGTTCGAGCGGTGCTCTGTCCACATGGCCTGCCGGGAGTGTTCTGCCAGGAGCACATCACCTTGGAGGGCTCGGTCCAGGCGAAGCAGGTCGTCAACCGTGGAGTAAAGGCCGGCTGCAGCGAACGACACGCTCGGGTCGATCGGCATGGGCCGTGCCAGGCTGAGGTCGGGCCGGGTTTGATACCCCGTCGCCAACCGTGAAATGAGGTCACTGGCGTGATACAGCCCGCTGTCCTTCATGCCTGCCCTGTCCAGGATCCGGCTGCGCAGATTCGCCTCATAGCTGGCGCCAGTCACCTTCTCGATGACCAAGCCGAGCAGGAAGTAGCCGTTGTTGCTGTATCGCCATTCCACCCCCGGCGCGCTGACCAGGGTTCCGGGGATCCACGCCTTCGCGAAGTCTTCTGGCTCGAACGACAGCCGCGCCTGTGTATTCCACCACGGGTCCTCGTAGCTACGCGGCAGATCCGCGACGCCGGAGGTATGGTTCAACAGTTGTGCCACCGTGACCGAAGCAGCGGGGGTGTTGGCGTAGAGCACCGGCAGGTAGTCGCCCAACGTTCCCTCCAGCCGCAATCTGTTCTCCTCCACCAACTGCATCACCAGGATGGCGGTGATTGGTTTGGTCAACGAGCCAATGCGGAACACGCCTTCGCCCACATTGGGCACCTGCCATTCCCGGTTGGCCAGCCCATGGGCGCCGCGATACAGGATGCGCCCATGCTGGGCGACAAGAACCACGCCATTGAAGTCACGGTTCGCTGCGTAGCTGTCCACCAACTGTTTCAGCTCGGCGGGACCTGCCTCTGCCCTGGCCGGTCCGGAAACAACGAGCAGCGCTGCAAGGAAGCCTGCTGCCACAAGAATGGCCCGCCGAAAGGATCGGCTTTCTTTCAGGGAGAGCGACAAGATGGCGCGCGGCATCCACATATCCCATTCATGAAGAGCGCAGTGTAGCCGTGCCGAATCATTGCGAACGGCCGCGATTGCCATGACTGATGGCCTACGAAAGACCCGCGGGCCCGGCCTCCAGGTCCGCGCCATTGTCAGCTGGGTTCAAGTTCGCGTTTTCGATCCAACCCCGTCGATACTGGCAGTACGTCGTGGCCACTACGTTCCTTCTCGAAGCATTGGCGTGATAGAACAAGGGCTTCCCGCGGCCCGGCCGTACCTGGCGAGAAGCACCAGAAGCACGATGACTCCGATAGAACAGTTCCACAAACAGATATGGGCCGCCCTCGGCCCGCTTGACGAGGCTGTCTTCGAGGCGATTGCCGCGCAGCCACCAAGTGATGCGGAAGTACAAGCGGTTGAGGCTGTGCTCGACGCCACGCTCCCGCCCGAATTCGTCGCCTTCTCGCGGAAGAGCAACGGTTTGCTCGTCGTTGCCCGGACCGAACGCTGGCCCGAGCCGGAGCTCTACTCGGTCGGCCCTGCCTGGAAGTTCTGGCGCGGCGTCATGCTGTTCGGCTTTGATACCGGGGACCTGCCCGAGTGGGCCAGCCTCACCACGGCGGCGGCGGCGCTGCGCGACCTCGAGGTGAAAGGCGTTGCCCCGGTCTTCAAGGTGCTGGGTGACCACGACCGGATCTGGGGCGTGGACCGCGATGGCGGCGCGGTACTGGTCATGGATGGCGAAGTACAACGTCTGGATGCCCCGATCGTTGAACTTTACGCTGCGGAGATTGCCGAGCTCATGCACCGGCAGCAGGAGTACGTCCGGACAGCCCCGAAGCGGTAGCGTGCGTGGGGCGTGCGGAATGGCCGGCGTTCACAAATGCGGGGTTCCGCGTCGGGCGGGAAACCGCCCTACCCGCTCAACGTTGGATCAGAACGCCCGTGTCGGCGGACACAGCTGCCGGGTGCAGTTCTGTGACGAATCACGAAAAGGCCGTCGTACCTTCCGCCGCCGCGCGCCGGCGTGGCCCGGCGCGCGGGGTATTGCCTTCGGTTGCTACGGGTGCCATCAACGCCCCGCCGGCGCCGCCTCGATGGACACCGGCACGGTGGTGAGCTTGCTGTCCAGGGCCTGCACCACTTCGGCGGTGAGGTCGTTGGCCATGTTGCCACCCAGCACCACGTTGCGATCGAGCAGCAATCCGCAGTTGTGGCGGGCGTAGACCTGCGCGATGAGCGGTTGCGCTTCCTCGGAGATGCGCTGCAGGGCCTTCACCCGTGCCTGCTCGATCTGGCGCGCCTGTTCGGCGGCCTTCTGCTGCAGGGCCTGGTGCTTCTGCAGGCCGGCGCGCTGGGTGGCGATCAACTGCGACTCCTGCACCGGGGCACCGGCCAGGCCCAATGCCTGCAGTTCGGTCGTGAGCGTTGCCTGCTCGGCGCCAAGCTGTTCCTGCGCCCGTGTGGTCAGGCGCTGCAGCTGCTCGGTGGCGCTCAGGCCTGCCTTGGCGTTGGCGAAGATGGCCTCACGGCTGATCATGCACACGCCCTGCACTACCGGCCCGCCCAGCGGCGGGGTGGCGGTCTGGGCGTGGCCGGCCAACGGCGACAGGGAGAGCAGCACGACGCCGGGCAGGAGTACGCGCGTGATGGAATTCATGGGATGTCGGCTCCTTCGGGAGTAGCGGTCCGGCCAGGCGCTTGCCCGGCCATGTCGGTATCAGTTGCCGCGCAGGTCAGCGAAGCGCGCCAACGACAGCAGGTGCGAATGCACCCGGGCCAGTGCGCCGTTGCGGTGCCAGTCAACCACGGTCTGCTCGGACAGCTGGGCGAACGCCTCGGGCGAGACCACCGAGAAGCCGGTGAGCGTCGATTGACCCCCCTCCGGCAGAGTGATGTTGGCGGTGCGCTCGATCAGCAGGCCTTCGGCCGCCAGCTGGCAGACGAACGCCTGCGTTGCCGCGCTCTCGCGGGTGAAGGCTTCGCAGAACCGCAGCGCCTGGGTGGTGAGCTCGGTCGGCGTGCTGCCCTCGAACAGTGGCTGCCCTTCCTCACCCCCGGTCACCACCATCGGCGCTTCGGCGTCGATAGCCAGTGCATAGCCGCCGGGCTCGCCCACTTCGGCGAACACGAACGGGTAGCGACGAACGTAGGCCGGCACGTAGGTGTCCTGCCGCCAGGCGTCTCCATCGACGAACTGGTTGCGCTGCTCCAATCCCAGCACGGCCACCGGGGTGTATTCCGGCCCGGCGAAGACGATGGGATAGTGGCGCGCGGCGGCGTCGAACTCGCCGATCATCAACGGCACCGAATTCGAGCCGGCGGCAAAGGCCACGCCGGCAGGCTTGATCCGCCATTGCGCATGGACGTCGGTACTGAGCAGCTCCGGCTTGCGGTAGAACAACGGCCACGCCGCAGCGTGGGGTGGCTGCGGGCCCGCAGTGGTCGTGGCGGGCTCGCGTTCCTGGACTTCAATCGTCATGACTCTGGATTCCTTGCGTTCGGGCGCCTGCCCATCAATGTCATTGCCCTGCGATCACCTGAGGTGATCCGGCACATGTCGCCGTGCGGGGTTCCTGCCCTTGCCTGCCTGCACGCACCCCGCACAGCCCAACCCGTGCTGTAGCGGATCCTCATCCTGCCCGGATGGCTGCCCGTGCATGGGTGCGTGCAGACAGGCCCGCTTGCGCCGTGCCTGGTTGCGTGTGGCGGTCAGAACTTCGCGTTGACCTCCAGCTGGAACACATCGATGGCCAGCGGCGGCCCGGAGACTTCCTTGGCCGAGAACCAGCTGCCGGTCAGCCAGGCCCGCTTGTCGAACAGCCACGATGCCCCCAGGTAATAGCCCTTGGCGTTGGTGCCGCCCAGGTGGAAGTCCGAGTCGTTGTAGCCATCGGGCACTGCATCGGCTTCGACACGGCGGTAACCGAGCCATGCGTTCCAGTTGCCCGGCTGCTTGAGCGCCAAGGTGCCGAAGGTCGCCTGCAGCTGCCATGCGGTGTCGCCGCTGTCGATGTCGCGCGGGCCGGCGATGCCACTGGCCGGGAGGGTCAGGTTGGTGACGATGCCGCCGTTGGCACGCGCCCACATTTCCCCCGGATCGTAGGCAAGGTTGCGGATCCAGTTGCCGTCCAGCTGCAGGCCGTAACCGTTGAACGCCGGCACGGTGTAGCGCAGGTTGACGTCCACCAGCTCGAACTCCGAGGCCAGCCCCACGTACTGCGGCTGCGGCGTGTTGGCCGGGTTCACCGGGTCCAGCGCGATGTTCCGCAGCAGCATCAGCGTGTTGCCCTTCTGCATGAACTGCGGGCGGGTCCAGTCGGTGCTGCAGAAGGTGTCGCCGGCATACAGCGCGCACGGCTCGGAAAGCTGGCCGGTGATGCGGCGGAAATCGTAATAGGCCAGTGCACCGCGCAGGCGATGGTCCTCGTTGAACGCCCACTCCGCGCCCACCTGCAAGCCGTTGAGCCACTTGTCGCGGCTCTTCATCTTCTCGGTGCTGGTGCTCGGGAAGCTGTCGCCGGAGTATTCCAGCGGGGTCAGGCCGAGCGTGGCGAATACCGTCAGATCGTCGCTGGCGAAGCGGTCCTGGTACTGCACCGAGACGCCGTCGAAGTTCAGGTCGTTGGAGAACAGGGCCTCGGTGGACCAGTACGGGTTCTCGAAGCGGCCGCCCACCACGCGCAAGGCATCGATGGGCGTCCATGCAATCCAGGCCTGGTCGATCCAGGCGTCCTTCTTGGCCAACCCGCCCCCCAGGGTCTGGGTGGTGGAGACCGGGCCGTCGTCGTTGCCGGTGGCCAGGCGCACACCGCCCTGCACGTGCTCGCCCAGGTCGGCGGTCAGGCCCAGCCGTGCGCGTATGCGCCAGGAGTTGTTGCGGTCCTGACGGGTATTGAGCAGCGGCGGATACGGCAGGTGGGTGTTGCGGTTGACGTCATAGCCGTTGCCGGCGTTGATGGCCGCCCAGTTGACCTGGATGTTGCTGTTGCTGTCGGAGTACAGGCGCGACTCGTTGCGTACGCGCACGTCGCCCTCCAGCCGGATCCGCTGCGTCCATTCCGGCACGGCGTCCGGCACGGCCCAGCGTTCGTCCCTGGCCTGGGCCATGACTTCGGCCTTGACCTCTTCGCGGATCTCGTCGCGCACGGTCTGGGGAATGTACGGAACGCGCACATCGCCCGGCTGTGCCTGCGTCGAGGCAGCGGTCGCCGGCGGCTGTGCCTCGCGACGCGCCTCCTCGATCAGCAGGTCGCCGGCCTCCGCGGTGAGCGCACCGCTCCCGACCAGGCTGCGGATCAGCTTGACCATGGTGCTGTCGCCGGCGTGTTGTGCCTGCGCATTGCCGGCCAGCAGGGCCAGGCTGATCGCGCCCAGCAGCGCCGTGCGCCGGAGCACGCTGGCGGTGTTGCGTTGTGCTGCAGTTGTCATGAAGGTTCTCGCGATGGGGAATTCTTGGATTGGCGGAGTCATGCCGCTGGCCTCCTGCCCTGCACCAGCACGCGGGCCGGGAAGGTCAGCGACGCCGGTGGCTGCGTGTCGAGCCGGCCATGGCTGCGCACGGCTTCGAGCACGGCCTGGTCGGCCTCGCTGTTGCCACTGCTGCGCACCAGCTCGGCGCGGCTGATCGTGCCGTCGCGCTCCACCCAGACATCCAGGTGCATCTGGAAGGCCTCGCGGCGGACGCGCTCATTGCGCGAGATCGCCTGCTGCAGCACATAGCCCAGGTAGCGGCCGTAGCTGGCATTGCCCGCGCCACCGGCACCGGTCCCGGACATGCCGCCGCCGGCGCCCTTCTGGATGCCGAAGTTGTCGGTGCCTGCCTGCGCGTCGGCGTCCATGGTCACCGGGTCGGACGTGTCCGGCTCCGGGGCCTCGTCTTCGGCCGGTGTCGGCGCTTCGTCGAGTGGCTCCGGTTCCGGCAGCGGCTCTTCCTCGGGCTCGGGCGCAGGCTCGGGCTCGGGTTCCGGCGGGGGGGGCGGAGGCGGCGGAAGCATCAGCATCTGCGTGTCCGGCACCGCCCGGCGGGTGGTCGCCGGTTCCTTGAACAGCAGGTACCAGACCAAGCCCGCAAGTACGGCAACCACCACGACGCTGCCCAGCGCCGCCGGCAACCACGCCGGCAATGCCCCTCGCCGTCCATCGGGTTTCTGGGAATGGGTGTTCACTGGCCATCACCCCTGTGGCTTGCCGGTCACCAGGCCGACCTGACGCAGCTCGATCCGGCGCAGCAGGTCCAGGACCTCGACCACGCGCGCGTACTGCACCTGCGCGTCGCCGCGCACGATCACCGGGAAGTCCGCGTTGACCGCCTTTTCCTGGCGCAGCCGCTGTTCCAGTTCCGGCAGCGTCACCGGGTAGGCATCCAGGAACACCTGCCCGGCGGTATCGATGGTGATCGCCTTGGTCTGCGGCTTTTCCAGCGGGATGCTGGAGCTGGCCTTGGGCAGGTTCACCTCCAGTCCCGGGATGGTCGCGTTGCTGGTCAGGATGAAGATCACCAGCACCACCAGCAGCACGTCCACGAACGGCGTGACATTGATGCCCTTCTCCCGCTTCTTGATGCCGAATGCCCGCTTGGCCATGACGTCCTCCTCAGCCGCGCGCGGCGGTGGCCAAGGCCAGCTTGCCGTCTTCGGACTCTTCGGCCAGGCGGGCGCTGAACTCGTCGACGAAGATCGACATGTCGGCGCCAATCGCTTCGGCACGCGCCGCCAGCCAGTTGTAGCCAAACAAGGCGGGAATCGCGACGCCCAGGCCGGCGGCGGTACACAGCAGCGCCGCGGCCATGCCCGGTGCCACCGAGTTGATGTCCACCGCACCGGCCATGGCCGCCACCGCGAACACCAGCATGATGCCGATCACCGTGCCGAACAGGCCCACGTAAGGTGCGCCCTCGATGGTGGTGGACAGCCAGTTCATGCGCTTGGCCATGCGCTCGGACTGGCGGGTGACTTCGGCATCCAGCGTGGCACGGATGGCACCGATGGCCGAATCGGACAGGCGGGCGGTACCGGTATGGGCCTGGCGGCCCTTCACCTCGTTCAACGCGATGCGGTACAGGCGCCATAGCGTCGAGTTGTCCTGCACGTCGCGGGTGACCTGACCGGATGCGGCAAGATCGGTCAGGTGCGTGATCGGCTGGCCGGCGGCGCTGCGGTAGTGGTCGGTGAAGGATGCATTGGCCTTTTCCACTGCGCCGAAGTAGCGGCCCTTGCCCAGCATGATGGCCCACGAGGCCAGCAGCATCAGCGACAGCACCGCCACCACCACCCACGCATCGACGGGCATCGCCTTGAGGATGAAGCCGAAATGGCTCACGCCCTCGGACTGCTCATCCGCACCGAATGCCACCAGCTTGGCATCGGCCATCTGTCCGGCAACGTCGGCCTGGATCAGGCCGGCGCTGCGCGCGACCTTGGACAAGCGCACTTCATCGATCATGCCGGTGAAGGCATTGGCAGGCTGGACCGGCGCCGCATCGGCCGCCAGCGGCGCAGCGCCGGCCGGCAATGCGTCGCCACCGACCAGAACGTCGCTGTCGAGGGCCGGCAACGCGGCCTCCAGGCGCGCGGCCTCGCTTCCGTTGATGTACAGCACGACCTGGCCGCTGCCGGCCGACAACGCGAAGTGCGTCCGCTGGCCGGCGGTGACGGCGGCGCTGCCACTGGCGCGCACGCCGTTGACGGTGACGAACGGGACACCGGCATCCAGGCCGGCAACCAGGGCGTTCCCGCCGTCGCGTCGTGCATAGACTGCCTGGTTGGCGCCGAGCTGGTCGGGGCGGATCCAGGCCGAGAACGTCAGCGCCCCGCCCTGTGCCACCGCCAACGACGGCGACGCCGGGATGGCCAGTGCCTCGCCCTGCAGGCTGGCAGCGCGGCCGATCACACCGTCGTCCACCAATGCGACGGCATTGCGCGCGTGGTTGGCGTAGGCGGTGGTGTCGCGCGGTGCCCCGTCGGCGTCGGCGAAGTGGAACACCGCCACGTAGTCCGGATCGAACGCCAATTGCGCGCTGGCCGGTGCCGGGGCATTGGCATTGCCGTAGTACAGCCAGATGGATTGCGCAGCGCCGGTGCGCAGCGCCGGCACGTCCACCCAGATCGTCGCCATGCCCAGCGCGGCGTCGAACTGTTCGATCTGGTGGTTCAGCACGGTCCTGCCATCGCTGCCGATGAAACGCAGGTCGGCGCCGTCGGGGGCAACGCCGTCGAAGGCGAAGTTGGCGCTGTGCAGGCGCACCAGCACCGTGGCACGGCCTGCGTCGCTGGACAGTTTGGCGGCGGCCAGGTCCAGGGTGATCGGTTTGCGGTACTTCCAGTCGGCCTGCCACCAGGACGACTCTTGGGCGCTGGACGCGCCGGACATGGCAATGCCCAGCAGGAGCAGCAGCAGGGTAAGGACGCGTTGCATGGACGTGGATCTCCGGATCTGGCGGAAAGGAAGGACGGGAATCAGAAGCTCGTACCGATGCTCAGATGCAGTCGGTGCGCGCCTTGCGTGGTGGTCGGGCCATCGCGGAGCGGGTAGCCGTAGTCGAAGCGGAAGCTGAGGTAGTCGAACAGGCGGAAGCTGCTGCCCAGGCCGATGGCGCCGAGCGTGAACGCGTCCTCCTGTTCGGGCATGGGGCTGCGCAGGCGCAGCCACGCGCCATCGAGGTAGGTGTAGATGCGCCAGTCCTGCAAACCCCAGATGCCCAACGGCCGGGTGCGCCATTCCAGCGACGCCAACGCGCCGTAGTCGCCGATGGCTTCGGCCGAGCGGTAGCCGCGCACCGTGTACATGCCACCGGCGGCCATCTGCTCACCCGATACCAGCGGCTGGTCGGTGGCCTGCACCGACAACCGCCCGTGAAGCTGCTCGCCACCGTCGAAGTTGAACGTGTCGCTGATGTCACCCTTGACCAGCACGAAGCTGGGATCGGCCTTGAAGCGCGCCCAGTCGAACTCGGCCTCGGTACTGCCGTAACCGAGCAGGCTGCGGGTGCCAAACACCACCTGCGCCTCGGTGGAGAGCTGGTGCTTCCCGCCCTGGCGGAAGCCGCTGTAGCCCAGGCTGATCGGTGCGTACTTCAGCGGCACGTACTGGACATCCTGGCCCAGCATGCCGATGCGCTCCTCGCGGTCGTTGAAGGTGACGCCCAGCGAAAGCCGGTGCCACCAGAGGCCGTTCATCGGCAGCACCCGGTTGAGCTTCACGCCCAGCGCATGGCCCTTGCCGGTGACATTGGTGTTGCCCTCGGTGAGCACGTTGCTGTCGGAGCTGTAGCCGGACAACTCCAGCGTCCAGTCCGGGGAGCCCAACGGCATTGCATAGGAGCCGGACACGACATTGGCTTCGCCCAGGTCCTCCGGGGCGAAGAACCAGGTCAGCGAGGCCGAGTGTTCCCTGCCCCACAGGTTGTCGTGGCCCACGCTCAGCACCGAGCGCAATGCGCTGGTGTCGGCACTGTGGTCGTTGTTGAGGGAGGCGCCGAACCGCCAGGGCGACTGGTCCTCGACCTTCAGCTGCACGTCCATGGTGCCCGGCGCGCTGCCCTGCTGTACCAGCGGGATGACCTGGCGCTTGCCGCTGCGGCCGAGCGCACTGAGCTGGGCCTGGGCCTGCGTGAAGTCGGGCACGCTGCCCTCCTGCAACGCCGGCACGCGTGCGCGCAGGGCCTGCGGATCGTTGTGCCGCGCACCTTCCACGGTGACATTGCCCAAGCGGGTTTCGGTGACCTGCAGGAATACGATGCCGCCGCTGACCTGCTGCTCGGGCAGGTCCACGTACACCGATTGGTAGCCGCCGGACTGGTAGGCCTCCTGCAATGCCGCGCGGGCTGCTTCGATGTCGGCCATGGTCCGGTCCGGGCCAAGGTATGGCGTGACCGCGCGTTCGATCGAACGGGCATCCAGCACGCTGTTGCCGCGCACGATGTACTCGTTGACGTTGACCTTGCGGGTGGACGCGGTGGACGCCACCGGCTCCTGCGCCGAAGCCATGGCGCAGCACGCCGCGAGCATCAGGCCGGTGGCCTGCGCGAGGCAGGCTGGCCTGGTTTTGATTGGGGACATCGGATGGGGTCTCGGATGGCGATATGACAATGATCTGTACGCAAAGCGACAAGCCGATTGCGCAGCGTCTATCCGTAGGACGAATGTCGTGCGCGGAATACCGCAAAGTTTTTTTTGCGCGACGCGATGAAGCGCATCGTCGACATCGCCGGATATGACAGATCGGTGACAGCTGCAGCCACACGTACCGGTCACGCGCATGACTTCCGGGTGCCGGATCAGGGTTTGTGCAACGCCGGCGGCAATGACGTCACGGGGGGCGCTGGGCGTTGCGGCAAGGTGGACTTGCCGAAGGTGTTGCCCATGCGTTGGCGGGTGGCTTCGCGATGCGCCAGGCCCAGGGCCGTCGGTGCGCGCCGGCCGACCGCGTCGGCTTCCAACTGCGGCAGCGGGGCCGCGGGTGTCGTTGCCGGGGTCAGCATCCGCGACAGGCAGGCATAGTCCTCCACGCGCTGGCCGTCGACTTCCACGTCCACGCAGGCCATCGGTGGTCCTCTCTCCTGGGCCACCGCGGTGCCCGCGAGCACCATCGCCAGCAAACCGCAGGCGGGCCAGGCCCCCATCGTCATGGTTCCTGCGTCGCGGCGGGCGCAGGAACGAAGTCGGGATTGGGCTGCAGGCGCAGGCGCAGCACCAGCGGCTGGCGCATGTCCGCCGGTGGCGGCGGCAGCGGTCTGGAGGCCAGCAGCGCACGCAGGTCCGCGTCGGCGTGCGTACTGCCCAGCGAGTCGAACGCGCTGCGCTCCACCCTGCCCTGCCCGGAGATCCATACCTGCACCATCACCGGTCCCGGCACCGGGTGGCCGGCCGGTTGGGCCAGGTGCGCGTACAGACGCGTAACCAGTTCGCCGGCGTCTTCACTCAGGCGCGCCTGCAGCGTTGTCCCGGCCTGGCGCGCGTACGCCACCCAATGCGCAGGCGCCACTTCCTGGGCCTGCACCGGCATCACCGCCAGTCCGGCAACGAGCACGGTGCCCGCCAGCCCTCGCGGCCGCGACAGCCGTGCACGCAGTGCGCGTGCCCAAGCCTCCCACCGCTTCTTCCACCTGCGCGGAGATTCGCCCATGGCCTTACTCCTGCCTCAGCAACTGGCGTTGCTCGGGGGTCAACCGCGAAACCACGGTGGGGTCGAGCTCGCCGCCCACGCCAACGAACTGCACCGGATTGGCCGGGTCGTAGGGCATGCGCACGAACTGGCCACCGGACGTGCCGCCGCGCGTGCCGGTGCTGGCCGACGGCGAGCCGAAGCCAAGCACTTCCACGCTGATGACCGACGGGCGCACCTGCTGCGTCTGGCGCTTGACCATGTCCTGCGCCGCCTGCACCGCGCTGTTGGCCGCGGCACTGGCCGAGGTCAACGCACTGATGTTGACCGAGGCGACCGCCGGCAGGCCCACCGACTCGCCCTGCACCTGGATGTTGTCGGCGTTGAGCACCTGCAGTGCGGCCAGGTTGACGTTGCCCGAGACACGGATACCGGCCTCGCCCGCGTCGATGGTGCCCAACGGCGCGATCAGGTCCACGTCGCCCGGTGGCACTTCCGGGATCGGGTTGAGGGTGGCGATGCCGGCACCGGAGGACGGCACCTGCGGGGCCAGCATGGCATTGCCCCACTGGTCATAGGTGCGGCGCGGCGGGGTGAACAGCACGGTGGTCTTGGCACCGCGACCGGCGTTGATGTCGCCCTGCTCCGACCAACCCAGGATCGAGCCGCCGAAGGTGGTCATGATGCGCGACAGGCCCAGCGACAGCGACTGCTCGGAGAACAGGGCGATATCGCCGGCGCCCTGCGTCATCACGCCCGCAGAGGCCGGCGGCACTTCACCCTGCACGCCCACCACGATCTGGCCACCCGGTGCCAGCATCTGGATATCGCCGCCGAAATCGGTGCGCACGCCGGCGCCGCCGAACATCACGATGTCGCCGGTGCGGGTGATGGTGTCGCCGTCCGCGTCCTGGTCCGGGAACAACGCGGCGATCATCTGCCGCCCCCGCAGGTAGGAGCCGAAGCGGGGGCCATCGGCATCGTTGTACTCGCGGCCACCTTCGCGCAGCTCGGCGTAGTAGACCGAGCGCAGGAAGATCCGCTGTTGCTCCGGCGCCAGTGCGTCGAAGTAGGCCAGTGCCTGTTCGCCGGTACCACTGAAGCCGAAGCGCTCGCCCAGCCAGTCGCCCAGTTCCTTGTCGTAGACCTTGACTACCTTGCCCTGGTTCTGCGGATCGGCCAGCGGGCGGGCCGGGTCGGCCAGGTTCCGCGGGTCGAGGTAGCGCGTGCGCACCACGTCCCAGTCCACGTCGGTCATGCTGGCCATCAGCGCCACGCTGGCACCGGCACGCGTGTCGCCGGGAACCACCGGGCCGATCGAGCGGAGGCTGGCCATGTCGTCCTGGCGGATCTGTCCACCGGCGATCAGGTCCAGGTTGCCCGGCCCGGCGAGGGTGACATTGCTCTGCACGATGTCACGACCGGCCTGCAGCAGCGACACATCGGTCACGTGGTTGTTCATCGCCGTCACGTCGACGCCCAGCACGTCGGTGCCGGCGCGCAGCTGCACGGCCTTGGCCATGTCGTACCAGACCGCATCGATCCTGCGCGGCCTGCCGTCCAGCCCGGGTCCGGTGAAGCCGGTCAGCATGCTCCCCACCTGCAGGCGGGTGATATCACCGTTCACCGCGTAGAAGCGCATCGGCTCGGCATCGTCACGGTGCAATGCACGGGTAACGGTGTTCGGCCCGAAGGCGAACAGGTTGTCCAGCCCGTCGTTGGCCCGGTTGGAGAACTGAAGCTCGCCGCGCCAGTTATTGAACACGAAGGCTGGACGGAACGGCGTGGACAGCACCTCCTGCGACGCGCCGGACATGCTGAAGCCATAGCTGATCGTGGAAGAATGGATCGACCCGCCGGCAAGCAGCTCCAACGCGCCGTAAGGCGACGGCGCCAACAGCAGCGTGGCGTCGTAGCGCTGGCCGTAGACGATCGGCGACTCACTGATGCGGATGTCACCTCCCGGCGCCACCGCACGCAGGATCGACGGGTAGGTGTGGAAATAGCGCGGGCCCACGGACGTGTGGATCTGCGACGCCAACAGGTTGCTGCCCAAGACGTTGCCGGCACCGAACGACGCCGGGGCCAGGTCGCCGCCGGCCGAGAACAGGTTGATCGCGGTGCCATCGGTCCACAACGAGAAGCTGCTCTGTCCCTTGCCTTCCAATGCATCCGAGCCGAACGCGTGGGCAATCGTGCCGAACTGGTCAACCAGGCCCGGATTGCCTGCGCCGGACAGCACCAGGTCACCGCGTGTATCCAGCCATGCGGTCGCGTCGCCCAGCATCAGTACCGGCCCGGCGATGGTGTAGGCGTTGCCCATCGCGAACGGATTGCCCGGGCGCAGCCCGCCGCCGTCACCGAAGGTGGGGGTCATGCCACCCATGCCGGCCGCGCTGAACGTCAGCGTGCCGCGCAGGTTGGTCAACACGCCGTTGAGGTCCAGGTTGTCCTGGGTGGCGCCACCGATATCGCTGGCGCTGGCTTGCTGGCTGGCCAGCGCATTGGGATTGAGGCGTCCGCCCAGGCGGATGTCCACGTCGCCACCACCGGTCAGTACCAACTCGTTGCCGACCACGCGACCCGTGGAGCCCACCGCCACCACCAGCCCCTGCGAACGTTCGGCGCGCTGCGTGGTGCGGCGCATGCCCTCGCCCCGGCCATCGACGATGCCCGCGTCGCCGCCGGCCTGGATCGCCACATTGCCGCCCCCCAGCGCGCCAAACCCGGTGAACCCGACCATGCGTGCCGACTTGTCCGTGGTCGAGGCCACCACGTAGGCGCCGAAGTTGATCCACCAGCTGGTGTCGAGCGGGTCCACGCCGGTCGCGCTGCCGGTGCCCTGCCGCCACAGCCAGTTGCCGACGCCACTGCTGGACACCAGCGCGGTGTAGCGGTCCTCGGGTTTGGCCGAGCCTGCCACCGGGCCCATGCTGTCGCCCAGGATGTTGCGGCCTGCCGACACCAGCAGGTTGCCGCCGTGGTCGGGGTACCAGGCCTGCCAAGCGGACAGCGCTGCGTCGTAGGCGCCACCGGCCTGGATGTCGCCCAGCACCTTGCCGTTCTCACCACCGCGCGGCTGGTTGAAGCGGCTGTTGTCGATGCCCTCGATGCTGCGCTGGGTGCCGGCGGTGTAGACGCCATAGAGCGAGCGCATGGCGACGTCGCGCCCGGCGACGAGGTTGAGGTCACCGGTCCCGGTGCGCAGCACGCTGTAGGCCGGCGTACCGAACGCGTAGGAGTACTCGCGGATTTCCTTCGGTGGTTCGAACCCGGCCGGTTGGCATTGGCTGGGGTTGGCTGCGCAGAAATCGGGCAGCGTCATCCCGGTCATGTCGGCGAAGGTGGCCGAATAGGCCTCCATCAATGCGGCGTCCAGTGCCGCCGCGGTCAAACCGACGAAGCGCGCCTCGCCGATCCAGCCCATCGCGCCGTCCATGTTGAGCGTGGGGTTTTCGAACGTGCCGGTGCAGTACGGCTCGTTGCCGCTGCTCTTGCAGACGTTGGCCATCGACGCGCCATTGAATACATAGTCCCAGGACATGCCCCAGTTCTCCTGCATCCAGGTGTCGATCTCCTGCTGCGTCTTGCCCGCCAGCGACGCCTCGCCGAAGTAGGCCAGCGCGCCTTCCTCGTTGAAGGACCAGCTCCTTCCGTCACCAGGTGCCTTGGTCACGCAGCCGTCGGGGGCCATGGCGCAGTAGTCGGCCAGCGACATGCCCCAGAAGTCCTCGAAGGAGATGCCCATGTCCGCCTTCAGGCGTGCATCCAGTTGCTCGGCGTTGAGGTCGGCATAGGCCGCATCGCCCAGGGCTGCCATGGCACCGTCGGCCGTCAGGACGATGCCACCGCCACCGCTATTGCCTCCCTCGAAGCGAATGCTCACCTTGCCGATGGAACCGTAGTGGGTATCGGCCAGCACGATGTCACCGCTACCCAGCGCATTGCGCATGCGCACGTCGGCCGAGCCCAGGTCGGCGCCGGCCACCAGCGTCAGGTCCCAGCTGGTGGTGCCCTCGGGCAGCATCGGTGCCAGTGCCCAGTTGCGGCCCTGGCGCCCTTCGCTGTCAGCCGGGCGCAGGTTGACCGGCTGGTCGCCCACCAGCTCGACCTTGGTCATCGAGGGAATGAACGCGCCGCGCGCCAGCGTGGTGTGTTGGCTGGTGGTCAGCGCAACCGGCAACTTCGCGCCCTTGGGCAGGGTGAACGACCCCACCCCCACCGCATCACGCAGCAGGAAGCCGGCCGCCAGGCGCGCGCCCTGCCCCAGCACCAGCGCGTCGGCCAATACCGTGCCGGCGCGGTACAGGGTGCCGTCGGCGCTGCGCACGTCGGCGGACAGCACCTGCCCGGCCGGCAGCGTCATCGGCCCGGTCAGCGACACCTCGACCGGCACGGTCGCACCGGCCGGCAGGGTCACCGGTTTCACGGTGATCTCGTAGTTCAACACCGCGCCGGCCGGGAACACCGTGCCGGTATCCAGTACGACGCCATCGATCGGCACCACGATGTCGCCACCGAACGGGGTGTAGCCATTGAAGTAGTAGCTCTCGCGGCCCTCGGTCAGCAACCAGCCCTTGTCGTCCGGGGTGTCGGCCGGCGGGGCGAAGCCGTCGTTGATGCTGCCATGGATGTTCACGTCGCCGGCCGCACGCAGCACCAACATGCCGGGCTCGCCGAAACCCCGGCGGGCCGGATCCAGGCGGTTCGCATCCGGGCCATAGCGATAGCCGGACAGGTCGATGTCACCGGCCACGGTCAGGTTGCCGTCCGGGTTGGTGAGCGCGTTGCTGATGACTTCCACGCCGGGACGCAGGCGATACGCCCCCAGGCCCGAAAGCCGCGACGCGAGCGCGGCATTGCCCAGCGCCGCGTCCATGAAGGTGCGGCTGTCGGCGTCGACGCCGTCCAGCCAGGCCTGGGTGACCAACTGCGGGCGCGAGCCGGACACATCCGGCAGCGCCGCCAGCGGGGCATCGTCATAGCGGCGCATGCCGTAGACCGCGAGGGTCTTCGCACCACGCACGTCGACGCTGCCGCGCACATCCACGGCCACATCGTCGTTGCCCACGCGAGGGGCCACGAGCTCCAACGTGCCACGCGCCACGTGGTCGGCGAACACCGACTCGGTGCCGGCACGCAGGTCCACCACCGCACCGCTGCCCAGCACCAGCGCGCCTTCGCCGGTCGCCAGCGATACGCTGGCCCGGTTCGGGGCGTCGATGGGCTTGCCGTAACTGTCACGCCGGATGCCGGTGGCATGCGCGTCCAGCGTGCCATGGACGGTGAGGTCACCCTTGGCGGCCAGTCGGATGCTGCCCACCTGTACACCACTGGCGTCGATCCGGCCGTTCACGGTCAGCGCACCACCGTCCAGCGCGATCTGCACGTCGCGTGCCTTCACTTCGTCGCCGATGACCAGGTCGCCCTGCTTGATCTGGACGTGGCGGGCACCGAACACGCCACCCTCGTTGAGCCGTTGGTTGAGGCCCGCGAAGTCTTCAAGTACCTGCGCACGCACGCCGAACCGCCCCGCATCGTAGGGCACCAGCGTGCCGCCCGCGTCGTACAGGCCACTGGCGGTGCCGCGCAGGGTGCCGAGCAGGTCGACGCGACCGGCATTTGCACCCAAGGCAGTCACGTCGATGCTGCCACCGCGGTTGTAGGCGGCCGAGACGTCGATGAGCGAGCCGGCGGCGGCATGCACGTTGCCCTCGCGGCTGTTGATCTGCAGGTCGCCGCCCCAGCTGTAGCGCTTGACGTCGAACAGGGTGATCTCGCGCCCGGCCAGGTCGATCCTGGCGTCATCGCCGAGCGTCACGTCCTGCGCGGCGTCGAGCACCAGCTTGCCGCTGGGCAGTACCACGGCGGTGTCGAGGTGGATGTTGCGGCCGCTGAAGCGCAGTTCCGCCCCCAGCTTGTCGCTGGCGGCTGCCGCGCCGCCCGTGCCACCGCTGATGGTGATGTCACCACCGGCGTGCACGGCCAGCTTGCCCGCCGAGCCACCGCTCAACAATGGCGTGGTGATGTTCAGCGCGCCGCCGGAGTAACGCCAGCCCTCGTCCGCGACGTAGCCGTTCTGCTCACGGTAGACATGCAGCGAGCCGTTGTCGGCGTCGGTGGAGATCAGCTTGCCCGCGGTCAGGTTGACCGTATCGAAACCCAATGCGATGCGGTCGGAGGGTACCAACCGGACCGGCTGCGCGTTCGGCGCATAACCGAAGCGGATGGTGTCGGCGACGATGTCCAGCGTGCCGCCGCCCAAGCGGTCCAGGATCGCCGCGCCCGGTGGCACGGCGACGGCCTCGCCGGGTCGCGACATGGTGTTCGGGTTGCTCGGGCCGGTGCCGGCCCAGATGAACTCGCCGGTCCGGATCGTGGTGGTATCGCCAGCGGTGCCGTAGCCGTAGATGGCCGGTGCACCGAACACCAGGCGGTCCAGCCGCGACTTGCCGTTGATGTCCAGCGTGTCTAGGGTGACCGAACCGTAGACGTTGAAGCTGTCGCGCACGTTCAACACCAGCGATTGCAGCACCGGCGTGCCTTGCGCGGTGTTGCCGTCGAGCAGGCTCGATAGCAGGTCCTGGTTCAGGGCCATGCCCGGCGGCAGCTGTCCCGCGGCGCCGGCCTGCGCCAGCGCTTGAGCACTACCAAGGTTCACTGCGGAAACCGCCAGCACCAGGTCGCGCGCGCCGTAGCGGACCGAATCACGCAGCGTGAACGCACCGTTGGTGGCCACGCCGAAGGTGCCTTCGGTGAGGATGCGCGTATCACCGCTGCAGGTGTTGCCGGTCGTGCAGCCGCCGATGTCGATGGTCGGCTTCGTCTCACCGTTGGACGGCAGCAGGTTGATCCATCCGTTGGACACCACCAGCGCGCTGTTCGAGGTGCGGAAGTAGTACCCGTCGTCGGAGGAGAACCCCGGCTTGCCCATGCCGACCGTGTCGATGGTCGCGCCCTGCTCCACCAGCACGCCGATGCCACCACTGGCGGCGGTGAGCACCACTTCCGGGGCCCACAGGCTTGCCCCGTCGCGCACGATGACGCCCTGCGCGCTGCCGGTGATCCCCACTTCCGCCTGCCCGGCGGAGGCGCTCGCCATGTTGCCGCCGATGACCAGGCGGTTGGCATTGAAGGCGTTGAGCTGGCTGGCCTGGATCGCCGCGCCGCTGAGGTTGGCCAGCGGTGCCTGGCCATCGGCCAGGATCTGCAGGTTCGAGGCGCCGGCGCCCTGCGTGCTGACGCTGAGGATGCCGCCAAAGCCCTTGCTGTCCTTGGTCGGGCCGAACAACGCGGTGCCGTCGAAGGTCAGCGCCGGTTGGCTGCCCAAGCCGGCGCCACTGCTGAACGTGAGCGCCAGTCGACGCGCGTCATCGGTCAGCATCCCGCGTGGCGCATTGCGGCGCGCGGCGTCGGCGATGATGAATTCGTTGTAGCTGGTTTCGTTGTAACCACTGTGCCGGCGCACCACATCGGCCGGGGTGAGGATGATTTGGTTGGCCAGCGCGGCGCGGATGTCGGTGTTGGCCGTCCCCAGGTAGCCGGCTGCCACGTAGGAACCGTTGCCGGTGGCGCTGACGCCCGGGGGCATTGCCGGCGACGTCGCGCCGATCTCCACGCGGAAGGCTCCGGGCAGCAACGCATAGGACGCTGGCATCAGCGTGTAGGTGCCCGCCGGCAAACCGGGAACACCGTCGCCAAGGGTGACCTGCCGCCCCACCGCCGGTGCGCCCTGCCCCTGGCTGCCGCCGGTCGGCGCATGGCTTCCCGTGTAACCGGGCACCAGCGCGTAGACCGGGTTGCCGGACTGGCTGAAGGTGAAGGCCGGATTGGCATCGGCCAGCGCGGCGTTGAGGATGTCCACCGAACCGCCGCGCCCGCTGACGAAGCCGGCACCCTTCAGGTCGCCGCCGCCGGACATGTCCAATACGGCGCCGGCGTCCACCACGATGCGCTCACCGGCAATCCGCAGTTCGCGCTCGTCGCCAGCGCTCCCACCGCCGATGCTCGGCGGCTTCATCTCCTCGCCGTTCAACACGTACTTGATGCCGTCCACGGTGCCGCCATACGGCATCACCAGGCCTGCACCACTGACCGAGGTCAGGCTGCCGGCCAGGAAATGCACCTCCGGGTTCCGATAAGCGTCACCGATCTCGATCATACCCAGTGGTGCGCGCAGTACCCCGCCCTGCTCGATCACGCCCGCGTTCACATGCAGCCGGCCGCCCAACGAATACGGCACCGCGGGCGTGGGCCCGCCCCATGAGCGCAGGGTCAACGTGTTGTCCGGGGTGGAGGCCACCTGCACGCCATCATTGGTGTCGCCCACGCCCAGGTAGCCATCAGCACCGCTGGCAGCGTAGATCTGCGCGGCGGTGATGGTCATCCGGCCCGGTGCGAACAGCGTGGTGCGTCCGGAAAGCACCGTGTTCGGCGTGGACAGCAGGCGCAGGTCGCCACGGCTGCTGATCGCCACATCGTTGAAGCCAAGGAACTCGTTGCGGCCGAACACGTCGATGTGCGCGCCGTCCACGCGCAGGCGGTCGCTGCGTCCGTTCAATGCCGGCAGGGCGCCGGCATAGGCGACTTCGGTGCTGCCGTTGGCGGCGTACTGGGTCATGCCGAGGGTGAGGTCGGGGGCCGACAGCTGCACCGTGCGGCCGGGCTCGGCGTCGGGGAGCACGCCGAGCGGGCCCCACAACCGCAGGCTCTGCCCCATCCTGAGACTCAGGTCGCCGGGAGTACGCATCGCCGCGTAGATCGACAGATTGTCGAAGCCACCGGCCTGGATCTGCTCCACCGCCAGCGTGGCCTTGCCGTAGGCCAGTGCATCGCCCGGGCGGGTGCCGTCGGCCAGGCTGTCGCCGTCCTTGTCCTGGGTGAGCACCAGCATGCGCGGCGTCAGCACTTCGGCACTGGCCTGGCTGCGGTTGTAGATGCCGCCGTTGTAGGTCAGCGCCAGCGTGCCGCCCGCGGCGCCCTTGCCGCCGGCCTGCGCCTTCAGCGTGCCGTCCAGGAACATGCTGTTGGCCGAACCCAGCACGATGCTGCCGCCATTGCTGGCCACGGTCAGCGCGTTGGTGGGGCGACCGTTCTCCGGCGCCGGCTGGTCCAGCACGACGCTGCTGCCGGAGGCATCGAGCACGGCACCGGCACGGACCACCAGGTGCATGTCGGCGGGACGCCGTTGTACCGGCATGCCGTTCTCCCAATCCAACGCTCCGCCCAGTTGGATGGCGCCGCCGGCCTGGGCAAGCCCGTAGCGTTGTCCCTGTGCATCCAGCGCGCTGTAGGCACGCCCGGCCACGTCCAGCACCGCGTTGTCGCCGATCCAGATCGAGCGGTTGTGTGCCTGCGGCGCATACAGCGCCGTGTTGGCGCGGACTTCGTCAAGCACGATCGCACCTCCCCATGCATTGAGCCGTCCCTCCACGGTCATCTGCATCGGGCTGGCCAGGCGGATGGTCGCCCCCGGATCGACCGACACGGTCGCTTTCTTTCCGATCTCCACGGGGCCGCCCTGCGCCAACCGCTGTGAGCGCAAGGTCAGGTCGGCGCCCCCGCGCTGCACCAAACGGCGGCTCTGCGGCAGCGCTTGATGCAACGGCGGCGTCCACAGCTCCAGCGCCAACGACGCCGGCGCGCCGGTTGGCGTGGTCAGGCTGGCTTCGTTGAAGCGGTAAACGGGCTGCAGCACATCGAGCGTGGTGCCGTCAGCCACGGTGACGCCGTCCTGGCCATTGATGTCATACGCAGAGAAGCCGCTCTGGAAACGCGAGGTCGCCAACGTCAACGCATCGGAGGCCCCGGCCGTGGCATCGCCGATCATCACCTTGCCTGCGGTAACCAGCGACAGCGTGCCGCCACCCTGGACGCCATAGGCGCGGACATCGCCGTCCAGGCGCAACCGCCCCGGGCGGGCGCTGGTCTTCTCCGAACCGGCGACCAGGCTGACATCACCGCCCTTGCCGCCACGGGTGTCCAGCTTCGGGAGTACCGCGCCACCGGAGGACACATCGATCCGGCTGCCCCCGACGATGCCCACGTCGCCACTGAACTCGATGCCAACCTTGCCGCCATCCAGGTAGGCCAACGTGGACAGGGCTTCCTCACCGTTGTACCAGCGACCGCTGAGATCCAGGACACCGTTTTCCGTGAGATCGAACCGTGCACTGCCATTGCGCAGCAGCGCCTGCAACACCGGCGTCGGTGCGCCCGGCGTGGCATTGACCAGGTTGCCCGCGGTGAACGTGCCGCCATGCGCGGTGAGCGTTGCATCCACGCGGATATCCGCCGCGGCCAGCGATACCGCACCGCCGTCGGCCAGGGTCACATCGCGCGTGATCGCCAACGTGTCGCGCGTGGACAAGTCCAACCGTCCAAGCTGCTGGGCGTTGAGCCAGTCCGCGTCCAGCAACACGGTGCCGGCGCGTCCGGCCGCCAGCGCCTGGCTGGGCGCGGTCATCCCGCCACTGATCGGGGTGAAGCCCCCGATCTCGGTCCGGCTGGCAAACGGCAGATCGAAGCCGACGGTGGCCGCACGGCCCACCACCAGGCCACCGGCACGGGCCACCGCGGTCTGCGCCTGCTTGTAGCCATCGCCCACCGCATCCCGGCCGCGGTTCTGCCCGCTGCCGTTGAACACGCTGGTGTTGATGTCGCCTTCCAGTACCGCGGTCGGCGCACTGACGATCAACGTGCCCGCGTCCCGGCCCACGGTGTAGCCGCTCTCCAGCCGCGACTGCGGCGCGACGAGCGGGTTGTAGAAGTTCTCGGTGACGCCCCAGCGACTGTGGTCCAGGTGATAGCCGGTGTACAGGCCATTGAAAGCCATCCAGGCCGGCGCATCCTTTGCGTTGTAGATCTTGCCGTCGGCACCGCGCAGCCAGGTCTGCGCGACCTGGCCGGTGGCCACGTCCAAGGTGCCGCCGGCAAGGTTGACCTGCGAGCCGCGCTGGGTGATGACCTCGTTGCCGCCCAGCGTGATGGTGCCGCCCTGCGCCGCCCATTCGCCGATGCCATGGCTCTGGTTGGAAACGTAACCGCCCACTTCCAGCAGGCCGCCGGGCAGATACCAGCGATCGGCGTCGTAGCCGCCGGTGCCGGCCGGCACCAGGATCAGGTCGCGGCGGTCCACGGCGATGTTGCTGTTGGCCAGCTTGCCGCTGTCGCGGTTGGCCGGCGAGTCGCGCAACTCGTTGCCCTGCACGTTGACGATGACCGTGTTGGACTCCATCGCCACGTTCACGCCCACCGCACCGGAGACGTCCAGGCGGGCGCCTTCGGCCACGAAGGTGCGGGCGTTGGCTTCCACCGCGACCTGGCCGCCGGTGGCCAGGGTCAGGCTGTCGCCTTCGAAATGCACGTTGCCGCCGGAGACGATTTCCACCCGCGACTGGTCGCCCCGGTCCGACAACCGCGAGAGATTGTCGAAGGCGCCGGCACTGCTGGTCAGGCGCAGCGCGTCCTGCCTGGTCGATGCGGCGATCAGCGCATCGCGCTGGCTGTCCAGTGCCGATGCCGCTGCATCCTTGTCGCTCACGCCCAACGTCCGGGCCAGTTCGCCGTCGTCCTCGATCAGGATGGCGGTGGTGCTGCCCTCGCCCAGGGTGACGCTGCCGCCTGCATCACTGCGTGCGTTGAGCAGGTGCACGGTGCCGCGGTTGTTGACCGTGGTGGTGGCGATGGCCACGCCCTGCTGCTGGACCGTGTGCCCGGCCAACGTGACGTCGCCCTCGCGCGCCACGATCAGGCCGCTGTTGCTTGCCTGCCCGCTGGTGCTGCTGCCGGGGCGACGCACGACCGCCACTTCATTGCCGCGCGTCGTCGAGGCGGTATTGCCATCGGTGGCCACGCCCTTGCGGATGATGAAGTCGTCGCCCGCGGCCAACGTTGTCTGGCCCTTGCGGGTGGTGATCTGGCCGGTGTTGTTCACTTCCTGGCCGAGCAGCAGCACGTAACCGCCGCCCTGGGTCACCGATTGCGGCGCGTGGGTCTGGATCAGGGCGCCGGCCTGCACGTCCACCCCGCCCTGCGCCCCGCTGAAGCTGGGTGCGTAGGTGCTGCCGGTCAGCGCCGAGTACAGGCCATTGTCGTTGAACTGGCCATCGCTCATGGTCGCGGCGGCCGCGACCAGGTTGCGTACGTTCACCTGTGAGCTGCCACCGAACAGGATGCCGTTGCGGTTGAGGATGAGCACCGTGCCGGGGGCATTGATCTGGCCCTGGATCTCGCTCGGGCGCGCGGTCGGGTCGTTGACCCGGTTCAGCACCGCCCAGTTGGTCTGCTGGTCGAAGTTCAGCGTGGTATTGCGGCCGACATTGAACGTCTCCCAGTTCAGGATGGCCTTGTCGGCGGTCTGCTTGATATCCACGACCACGCGGCCATCCTTCTCCGACTGCACCGGCCCGTTGGCGTTGTGCCAGCCACGGGTCAGAGCGTCATCGTCGATCTGCAGCCCGCCCTGGCCCAGTCCATCGGGAATGCTGGATGCACGCACCAGGGCGGCGTTGCGCGCTTCGCGCTGCAGTGCCTGCTGCAGGGCAATGGCCTGCGCGGCGGTGTTGAGGTTGTCGATCGACGTCTGCAAGCGCTCGCGTGCCGCCTGCGATTGCGGCTGCGGGCCGGTCAGCAGGTTGGCCGGTCGCCCATCCGGCAACAGCCCGGTACTGGCGGCGGTGCCCTGGGTGGCGCCCTTCTGGTTGAACCATTGCGGGCTGAATGCCTGCTGGGCGCTGGCGCTGCCGATCAATCCGCCCGCAGCCAGGGTCAGCGCGATGGCGTGGGCGATCGGTGCGATCCGGAACCTGCCGGTGGAGGTGGAACTGCTCGCCGTAGGCTTGTCGTTGCGCGCGCGGATGATCATGGGTGTGGTCTGCCGAATGAGTGAGCCGTGGGGGGAGGCCCTGCGCCGGCACGCTCACGCTGCGGCGGGAAGCCCCCTCTGTACGGCTGACGAACGGCGCTGCCCGGATACCGCAAGATTTCTCCACCCCAGGACACCGCCCGCGCCGGCGGCGTCCATGTCACGTCATGGGCGTTTCGGTTTCATGAAACCGCATCGGCCGACGATGCGGGGGCGCCCGTGCTCAGGACAGGATCAACAGCCCCGCCGGCAGGGACCGGGCCTTGAGCTCGAACGATTCCTGCAACTGCAGCAGTGCCAGGTCCAGCGAAGCGATCTCGAAGCGGCCACTTACCGGCCGCTCGCCGGCCGCCTCGTTCATCAGCAGCACGCGGCCGTTGCGGTAGCGGTTGATCTCGTCGATCACCTCGGACAGGCGCGCGTGGTCGAACACCAGCTTGCCGCTGCGCCACGCCGTGGCGGCTTCCAGGCTGACCGCGGCGGTATTGCCGATGGCATCGGCCTCGTACTGCACCTGCTGGCCGGCCATGAGCCCGCGCGTCCCGCCCGGGTGCTCCACGGTCACGGCACCGGCCACGCAGGTCACGCAGACCTTGCCATCGAGGTTGCGCACGTCGAAGCGGCCACTGTGGGCGCGGCTGCGGCCGCTACCGGCCAGCACGGTCACGCCCTGCCCGGCGCCGACATGCACCGAGGCTTCACCATTGATCAGTTCGACGGCGGGGCCATTGCCGGCCTGTCGACGGATGCTGGTACGGGTGTTGAGGGTTACCTCCACGCCGTCGCCGACCACGACCGTGCGCTGCTGGCCGGCGCCAGTGCGCTCATCGGCGCCCCATTCCTGGATCCCCGGCCACATGCCCAGTGGTGGCCGCACCGCAGCGACCGTGGCCACCACCGCGACACTGGCCGCCGCGCCCAGGAACGCACGCCGGTGGTACAGCGGTACCGGCCGAGGGGGAGCCGGCACGGCGTCTGGGTGCTGCCGCAGCAACTCGCGAGCCGGAGCCTGGAGCAGGTCCCACCGCTGCTTGGCCGCCAGGTAGGCACGACGGTGCGCCGCGCTGGACTGCACCCAGCGCTTGAAGCGCGCGCCATCGATTTCGCGTGCATCGCCGGAATGCAGCAGGCGCAGCCACTGCCATGCCTGTGCCTCCAGATCCTCACCGGAATGCGGCGCCCCCTGCTCGGGCGGTGGTGTCTTCATCGCGTCATATCCTACGGACAAACTCGGCTGGACGCAGGGTCAAACTGGATGCCTGCGCGTGCGCCCCGGGTCCCTCATGACGAGAGACGAACGGCGCCACCGGAAACCCGCATTATTTCTTTCCATCGTGCGCCGCGGCGTAGGCCGACAGGCGCTGGTGCGCCTTCTGCAGTTCATATTCCACCGTCCGCAGCGACACACCCAGGCGCTGCGCCGCCGCCTTCTGGGTCAGCCCTTCGGCATGCACCAGCAGGGCCACCGCCCGCCGCCGCGCCGGCATGCGGTCCAGCAGTTCCATCAGCCCGGCCAGGTCCGAATGCACCTCGAAGGCGCGTGCCGGCTCCGGCGCCGGGTCGGCTACCCCGTCCAGCAGGGTATCGATCTCGGCCCCGGACAACATGCGGCTGTTGCGGCGCTGCACGTCGATGGCGATGTTCACTGCCATCCGCGTCAGGTAGGACGCCGGGTCACGCACGGCATCGATATCGCCGGCACCGTTGAGGCGCAGCCAGGTGTCATGCAGTGCGTCGCCGGCCAGCTCCCGGTTGCCGAGCCGGCGCACCAGGCGCTGCTTGAGCGCGGCGTAGTTCTGCCCAAAGTAGTCCAGCAGGCTGCCGGTACCCTGTACGTCTTCCATCAGCGTTCCCCCTGTCCAACGTCACATTGCGGGCCACCCGGGTCACTGGGCAGCACCACCATGGTCAAAGCCTCGCGCTGCAGCCGCGCAGGCGCGGTGCCAGGCACCCGCACGCCCATGAGGCGGCGCACCAGCGCGGCATCGCGGGCCGGATTGCCGGTGCCATCCAGCAACGCCGCGTCACTCACCCGGCCGTCCCCATCGATGCGGAACCGCAGCAGCGCCGTGTAACTGCCCGGCCGGGTCAACGGATCGCCGCACAGGCTGCGCCAGATGCTCGCCTGCGCCGCGCCGGCGTAGGCATTGCCGGCAAACAGCGGCGTCCCGATACTGCCGGTGCCATTGCCCGGCCCTGCAACCGCTTTCAACACGAAGGTGCTGCCGCGTCCCGAACCTCGCCGGACTGCATGGAGCCCGGTGCCTTGCAGCAGCATCTGCAGCGCGCTCTCCGGCGCGAACGCCCCCTGCACCGCGCTGGATCTGCGCCCCACCAGCAGATCGCTGGGGAAGATCGCCGGGTAGCCGGTGATCTCGGCGTAGCGGTTCAAGGCTTCGTCCAGTGGCAGCGCCGGCAGGTCGAACACCGGATGCGCTTCGGCGCGTGCCTCGACACTGCCATTGCCAGGTTGCGCGCAGGCTTCATCGACGATGGCATGGGCAAGCGACATGACCAGCAACGCGGCGACGATCAGGTCACGGCCGCGCAAGCGCGCGCCGACCGCCCCGCCCCTGCCCACCGGCGGGGGTATCGATCCATTCCCGCTCACGCCATCCAGATCGCATGCGTCCACACTTCGTCAGGGGCCGGCACCCTTTAGTTGGGTCAAGAGCTTGTCAGCCGTTGATGACGGTTTGGCGACAACCCGGCTTCAGCGCGATCGTGCTCCCGGCACGCGCACGCCTCCCGTCATTGGACTTTCGCGGGCAGCTGCCCGGTGATGACCGACTGCTGCCGCCGGGACAACCCCGACAGTGCTTTGGCGTACGACCAGCCGATCAGTTCCTGCAGATAACCGGCGGGCACCGTAGCGACGTCGACGATGGTCACCCAGTGGAACCTGGCCATGTAGCGGGCCGGCTTGATGCCGGGCACATCGGTCAGCTCCAGAAACCGTTCGGAGGTGGTACGGAGGCTGAAGCGCCATCGCTCCGGCGCGCTGGTCTTGAAGTAGGCGAACTGGCGGCCCCCCACCTGGAACGCCAGCACGTTGCCCGGCGGCCCATGCAGTTTGACGGTCGCACCCGGGTAGGCACTGCAGTGCTGCTTGACCTGTTCCACGTCCATCGGTGTTCTCCCGTGCATCTCAGGGGAAGGGGGGTACCACGACCGGCCGCCGTTCAGGCCGCCGCGACGGCCACGTGCTGGATCGACAGCGCCAGGATGACCTGGGCCACGTAATAGAGCGGCAGGCCCCAGAGACGATTGATGAAACGATGTGCCACGAAGCGGTCGCGTGCCACGGAAATGTCCGACACGGCGAACGCGATGGCCCCGCCCGCGAGCAGCCAGTTGCCGGTCGCCGCGCTCGCGGCGATCGCAAAGGCGCACATCGCGACGATGGCCAGCACGTAGGCACCGACGGCAACGCGATAGAACCCATCCAGATGCTTCCATAGCCAGGCAAGCACGCTGGCACCGATCACCGCCATGGCCGCCAGCCCGACCAGCAGCGCCGGCAACGGGACCCCGACCAACGAGAACGCCACCGAGAACGCCACGTGGGCCAGCAGGAAGCTGGTGATGCCGAGCAGGAAAAGCCGGTTCCGGTGTGACAGCAGGAATACGTCGCCCACCCAGCTGAGCACCAGCGCGGCGAGGATCACGCGCCCATAGGCCGAATGCACCGCATCGAGCTGCAGGGCCAGCGCGACGAACGCGGTGCTGGCGGTGATCTTGGAGATCGCCCGGCCCGGCCGCCATCCCCGGTACTCGCACACCACCAGGGCCGCGCATGCCACAAGGCACGCAATGATCGTGATTCCCACACCGGTCAACATGAGCGTTCCTGCTGGAGGTCGTATGCAGCGCCCGCGGGACGGGCAAGGCCGGACAATCTACCAGCCCCGCCGGCGTTGGTGACGCCCGCAAGACGGCCTTTCTGGCGGGAACCCTGCGCCCGATCACCGGGCAGCGTGTCAGTCCCTGCGCAGCCCGCTCCGTTCAAGGAACGCAAGCAGCTCCACCGGCGTGCGCACCCCGAGTTTGTGCATCACCCGCGAGCGGTGCACCTTGATGGTCTTCTCGGCGATGCCCAGGTCCCCGGCAATCTGCTTGTTGAGCCGGCCGGTCAGCAGGAAGGGCACCAATTCCTTCTCACGCGGCGTGAGCGTCTCGAACAAGGCCCTGGCGTCCTGGTGCTGGCGGGCGTTGCGATGCGCCGCCTCGTCCATGTCCAGGGCCTGGCGCACCGCCTGCAGCAATGCCTCCGCATCCACCGGTTTGGTCAGGAAATCCATCGCGCCGGCCTTCATCGCGCGCACGCTGCTCTGGATATCGCCGTGGCCGGTAAGGAAGATCACCGGGCACTGCACCCCGTTCTCCTGCAGGCATGCCTGCAGCTCCAGGCCGGTCATCCCCGGCATGGCCAGGTCCAGCACGATGCAGGCGGGAATGCCGGGGTCGTGGCTGGCAAGGAACGCCTGCGTGGAGTGGCTGATCGCCACGCGGAAGCCTTCGCTGCCCAGCAGGCGGGCCAGCGCCTTGCAGACATCCGGATCGTCATCCACCACATACACGAGGGATTCCATGGCTCAGCCTTGTGGCGGGAGATTGAAGGACACGCGGGCCCCCTTTGGCGGGACATTCTCCGCCTCGATGGTGCCGCCGTGCGCGCGGATGATGGTACGGCAGACCGCCAGGCCCATCCCAAGGCCGCTGGCCTTGGTCGTCTCGAACGGCGAGAAGATCTGCTCCTGCCTGCCTTCCGGGATTCCGCTACCGGCGTCGGTCACTTCCACGCGTGCCCCGCCCTGCCATGGCCGCGTGCGGATGCCCAGCACGGCCGCCGCGGTGGAGGACTGCATGGCGTCACAGCCGTTCATGATCAGGTTCACCAGTACCTGCTGCAGCTGTACGCGGTCGCCCATGCACGCGGGCACATCCTCGGCCAGGTCCAGCTCCAGCGTGACGCGCTGGTCATGCAGCTCGCTTCGCATCATCCGCACGCAGTCCGAGACGATCTCGTTCACCGCCACCGGCGCATGCGCATAGGTCTCCTTGCGCAGGAAGCCGCGCATGCGGCCGATCACCTCGCTCGCACGGCGGTCGTTGTCGATGATGTCGGCCACGATCTCCTGGATCTCGGGCACGTCCACCGCATCGCGACGCAGCAGCCGTTGGGCGGCCTGCGCGTTGCTCAGGATCGCGGCCAGCGGCTGGTTGAGCTCATGCACCAGCGAGCCGGACAGTTCGCCCAGCGTGGTCACCCGCGACATATGCGCCAGGCAGGCGCGCTCGGTGGCCACCTCCTGCTCGGACCGAAGCCGCCGCAACTCGCTCTCCTGCAGTTCCATCACCATCCGCTGCGAGCGGATCAGCTCGCTCACCAGGCAATAGCTGGTGGTCACCACCACCAGCAGGAAGCCGCTTGCCGCCACCAACGGTGGACGCGGCAGCCCGAAGACCATCAGCACAGCCGACGCCACCATGATGCCCATCAGCACGAACCAGCTCCCGGCGACGATCAGCGCGGCACGGCGGTCGGGCCTGGGCTGCCGGACCGCGTGCAGGATGGTCTGGCCGATGTAGACCAGCACCAGCACATTGCTGAGTTGTCCCAGCGCCACCGCCGGGTTGGTCACGCCAATCGGGTGGGACACCGGGACGCCGAACCATACCGACCGGCCCACGTCCGTCACGGCCAAAAAGTTCAGGTTGTCGCCGACCAGGAAGTTCACCGCCAGCGCCAGCAGGCGCAGCGCGGCCGCGCCATAGGCGATGCGCACCGAGCCAAGGCCGAACCAGCGGTGCAGGATGTACAGCAGGGAAACCACCATCACGGTGATGGGCAGGTGCATCCAGCGCAGATAGGTCGCGATCTCCGCCGGCAGCCGCGCGGCATAGGAGGCGAGTTCGAGCAGGGCCAGGGCGGCGACGGACGCCGCAGCGAACGACAGCGCCAGGTGCACCCGCTGGCCGGGACGCGCGATCCATATCACCGCATGTGCCAGGGCGACGATCAGGCTCGCACTCGCGAGCATGGGCCAGGCGAGTTCCATCCAGTTCATTGCGCGCCGGTCCGTTCTTCGTCCGCGGTGTTTTTAACACATCGGGCAGTGAACGAACTGCCCTTGGCCGGCCTCCGGAACACGCATGGAAGGACGCATTCACGTTCCCGTCCCGGCACCGGCGTAGGCCCAAGGGCCAATTGTCCGGGCGAGGAGGTGCTACCTACCATCCCGCCCCATGCACTCCAGCGCCCTTCCCCTGCTGATCGCCATCGTCGACGACGACGATGGCATACGGGTCGCCCTCCGGCGCCTGCTGCGCTCGGCCGGGTTCGGGGTGCAGTCGTATGGCTCGGGCGGTGAATTCCTCGGCCAGGTGGCCGATGCCGTCCCGGACTGCCTGGTCCTGGACCTGCACATGCCGGGACAGAGCGGCTTCGAGGTGCTGCGTTCACTGGCCAACCGCCGGCCCGCGCTGCCGGTCGTCGTACTGACCGGCGATGACACGGCGGGGAACCGGCAACGCGCCCGTGCCAATGGTGCCTCGGCGTTCCTGGTCAAACCGGTGAACGACGAGACATTGATCGATGCCGTTGTCACGGCAATCCAGAACCGCTCCCACGTTTAACCCACGGAAGCCCTTTCAATGAAGAATTCCCCCCGCCGGCACCGGCGGCCATCATGCGGCCTGCGGAGGATGGCCATGCCATTGCTTGCCGTCGCCGCCCTGCTGCCACCCCAGGCACATGCCTCGTTCCTCAGTGGCGATGCGCTCGACAGCGCGGCCAACGTCATTTCCTGGTTCGCGCTGGTGATCGTCCCGGTGGTCCTGGTCACGGTGTTCTGGCTCGTGCATATCCTGCCCGAGAAGATCGCCGAACAACGCCGCCACCCCCAGCTTGCGGCGATCAAGGTACTGTGCCTGCTCTCGCTGTTCTTCGGCGGGCTGCTGTGGCCGCTGGCCTGGCTGTGGGCGTACACCAAGCCGGTGTTCCACAAGTTCGCCTACGGCACCGACGTCGCCGACCACCCCGACCATGGGCAAGCGCTCACCCCGCTGCATGACGCCGGCATCGAACACCATCACGCGCACGCCGCCGACGCAACGCAGGACGCCTCCAGCGAGGATCTGGACGCGCTTCGCGGCCGCATCCGCACGCTGGAAGCGGCGCTGGCCGCCAGCACGGCCCGTGCGGGCGACCAAGCCACTACTGGAGAGTGACACCGTGGAAATCATCCTGCTCCTGATCTACTCGTTCTTCGTCTGGCTGATCTTCTTCAAGTTCAAGTGGCTGGCGTGGAACTTCGTTTCGCAGATCATCGTGGTCTCGTTGCCGGTGTTCGCGCTGACGGCGATGATCCTGATCCTGAACGTCGTCGCGCCGTCCTCCTCGGACATCCGCGTGGTCAACTATGTCGTCCAGATCGTGCCGCGCGTGGCCGGTCGGGTCATCGAGGTCCCGGTCGAAGCCAATCGCCCGGTGAAGAAGGGCGACGTGCTGTTCCGCATCGACCCGGTGCCTTTCCAGCAGGAGCTCTCCGCGCTGGAGGCCAAGGTCCCCGAGCTGTCGGCCAAACTGGACACCGCGCAGGCCTACCAGCGCGAGCTCGACGAACAGTTGAAGTCGGCGCGTTCGGCGCAGGCTGCGGTGGCATCGCGGTTGAAGCTGGCCGAGTTGCGCGAAGGCCAGACCGCGGAGCTGGCCCGGATCGGCGCGGGCCCGAAGTTCGATCACGAGCAGGCACAGGCCGAAGCGGCCAGCCTGCGCGCCGAGCTGACCTCCACCTCCGCGCAGATGGCCCAGGTGCAGCAGAAGCTGTCCGCGCGGACCGGTGACGGCGAGCTTTCCGAGGTGGCACAGGCACGCGCCGCCCTGCAGCAGTTGGACGCGCAGATCGTGCAGGCACGTTGGCAGCTGGACCAGACCATCGTGCGGGCACCGTCGGATGGCTCGGTGATCAACCTCCAGCTGCGCGAAGGCTCGTATGCGGCCAACCTGCCGCTGACCCCGGTGATGAGCTTCGTCGAGCAGGAGCAGTGGGTGCTGGCGATGTACGCCCAGAACGAGCTGGGCAACATCGCCCCCGGCAACGAGGCCGAGATCGCACTGAAGACCCAGCCCAACCGCATCATCAAGTGCAAGGTCGACTCGGTGGTCTGGGCATCGGGCACCGGCCAGATGCCGATCAGCGGGATGATCCCGCAGCCGGGTGACCAGCCCATTCCCACCGGGCGCATCGCCGTGCGGTTGCGGCCGGCCGGCAAGGACGCGGACCTGCTGCTGGCCATGGGCGCGCAGGGACAGGGCGCCATCTACACCGAACACGGCAAGCTGCTGCACATGGTCCGCAAGGTGATGATCCGGGTCAGCTCGAAGCTTGACTGGCTGGTCCTCAAACTGCATTGAGCCCTTACATGACCGACATTTCCCGCTCCCCCCTCACCCGCGCCTCGCACGTGGCGGTGGCCTGCCTGCTTGCCGCCCTCTCCGGTTGCGCCGTGCTGCCCGAGCCCACCCGCAGCCAGGTCCAGTCCGAGGCGTTGGGCCATGTCGACATTCCCGACGCGTGGGCATCGTCTGCCGCATCGGCGGAGGTGATCGACGGCTGGCTGGCCAGCTTCAACGACCCGGCATTGACGCAGCTGGTGCAGGAAGCACTGGCGAACAACCCGGACCTGCAGATTGCCGCGGCACGCCTGGAGCAGTCCAACGCCCAGCTGGAGATCGCCCAGGCCCAGCTCAAGCCCGGCATCGGCGTGCTGGGCCGCGCCGGCACCAAGCCCGTATCGGACCTGGTGCCGCTGTTCAGCGGCGCCATGCTGCGGCTGTCGTGGGAGATCGACCTGTGGGGCCGCCTCCGCTACGGGCGCAACGCGGCAATGGCCGCCCGCGATGCAAGCAGTGCGGACTATCAGTTCGCGCAGCAGTCGCTGGCCGCCGGCGTGGCGCGGGCCTGGTTCGTGGCCTGCGAAACCGGGCAGCAGAAGGCGCTGGCCGACCGGATGGTGACCTCGGCGCAGACACTGCTGGAGCTGGCCGAGCACCGGCGTCGCATTGGCGCCGGTGACGAAAGCGACGTCATCGCCGCGCGCGCAAGCCTGAGCGACTACGAGAACGCCCGGCAACAGGTTGAGTTGGCCCATCTCCAATCGCGGCGTGCGCTGGAACTGCTGCTGGGACGCTACCCGGGGGCCAGCCTGGCCTCGGGCACCGGACTTCCCGCGTTCCCGGGACCGGTTCCGGCCGGCATCCCGATGGATGTGCTCAACCGGCGGCTCGACGTGCAGGCCGCGGAGCGACGGGTCGCGGCCGCCTTCGACAGGGTCGGTGAGGCCAAGGCCTCAATGCTGCCCTCACTCTCGCTGTCGGCCGGCTACGGCCGGCTCAGCAACGAGGTGCTGGAAACCCGCAGTGGCCTTGAGCAGACCTTGTCCAGCGTGACCGGCACCACCACGGTGCCGGTGTATGCCGGCGGCGCGCTCAGCGGGCAGGTGACGCTGCGCACCGCCGAACAGAAGCAGGCCGTCGCCGACTATTCCCGCAAGGCATTGGCGGCACTGGGCGAGGTGGAGGACGCGCTCAGCGCAGAGCGCATCCTCGGCGAGCGCGAAAGCATCCTCAAGGCCACCCGGGCGGCGAACCAGGAAGCGTTGCAGTTGGAGCAGTCGGCCTACCGCGTCGGCAAATCCGACCTGCGCGCGGTGAACCAGCGCCAGCTGGCCCTGCATGCCGCCGACGTCGCGTTGATCGCGCTGCAGAGTGACCGCCTGACCCGCCGCGTCGACCTGTACCTGGCGCTGGGCGGCAGCTTCGATACCGCCACGGGCATTACCTCGGCATCTGCGGCAGGAGCGGAGTGATCATCCGTGCGGTTGCCAGGCAACCGCACGGTGCTACCGGCCGGCGCTGCGCGGCAACGCGCTTCAGCGGTTGCGTGGCCCGGCGTTCAATACCTGCATCCAGGCCTGGAAGCCCTCCAGGAATGTGCCCAGGCGCTTCTGGGTCGCGGCGTCGAATGCACCGGTTTCCGCGTCGCTGGCCTTGGCCGCCTCGGCGACGTACAGCTGCGGCGCCGTCATCGTGAGCGCTCCCATGGCCGCCAGGGCATGGCGGAGCTGCGACTGGGCGACCCGCGTCCCCCACCGGCCGGGCGTCGCGCCCATGATCGCCGCCGGCTTGCCGGACAACACTTCGCCGTATTCGGCGTCCTTGCGCGAAAGCCAGTCCAGCGTGTTCTTGAGCACCCCCGGCAGCGACTGGTTGTATTCCGGGGTCGAGATCAGCACGCCATCGGCCGCGACGATCGCCGCGCGCAACTGCTTCACCCCGTCCGGCCCGCCGTGGGTCTCGGCTTCTAGGTCCTCGTCGAACAACGGCACCTGCGCGATGGTGTCGTAGACGGTCAGGCGAATGCCGGCCGGCGCAGCGGCTGCCGCTGCGTCCAGCAGGCGGCGGTTGTAACTGTGCCGGCGCAGGCTTCCGGCAAACGCCAGTACGTGGAAGGGAGTGTGCTCATCGGACATCGGGGAACTCCGTGGAATGGTCACGGCAACAGAACCACGCCGGCCATCCACCCGGCAAGCCCCCTCGTCATCGGCGAATCAGGACACGCGATGTGGACACGGTCCTGCCACGGATACGGTCTCAATTGCTGCCAAGCCGGGTGAAGTCCTCGATCTCGTCCAGCCAGAGCAGTTGCACGCCTTCGCCTGGCACGTCGATCGGCACCTGTCCGTTCGTCCCCTCTTCTTCCTGCGGTCCGCGGAACTGCTGGACCGCAGGACGCTCGGTCACCGTGCCGGTGATTACCCGGCCATCCTTCATCCGCAACGCAACGACCAGCTCCGCGTCCAGTGCCAGTTGCAACGCCTTCAGATGCTCGATTTCAACCTGCGCGGTATGCACGCGGGGCGCAGTCCTGGCCATGGGCTTCTCCGGGCCGTTGATAGGCGCACCCTAGGCGCCATCGCGCTAAACGCGGATGAAACCTTTGTGCACACCCTTTCACCTCACACGCCTGGGCGCTGTACGCGCAGGTATCGCCACATTCTGCAGACGGCGACGGCGTGCACGGCCCTGCGCGCACAGATATCCGTAGGAATCAGGCTTCCTTCAGGTGCAGCAGCGGGAACGGATTGCCCTGCCCGTCCACGGGCGAACGCCCCGACACGACGAAGCCATTGGCGAGATAGAAGGCGACGGCGCGCGGGTTCTGCTCGTTGACGTCCAGTTCCAGCGCCCCCTTCAACGCACGTGCGTGCGCGATCAACTGCCTGCCGCCGCCCTGGCGGAAGCGGGTGGGCGACACGAACAGGGCTTCGACCTTGTTGCCATCCAGGCCCATGAAGCCGATCGGTGCATCGGCGTCATCGCTGGCAACCCAGACTTCCAGGTGGGGCAGCGCCTGATCGCGCACGATCGGCAGCAGTGCCTGGATATCCTGCTCGGACAGGAACGCATGTGTGGCGCGCACGGACTGCTCCCAGATCACGAGCAAGGCCGGGAGGTCAGTGTGTTGCAGGGGTCGAATGCGCACGAACAGGAGGCTCCAGGGAGGCCGCATATCCTACCGTTTCCGGCCTTCCTTGCAGCGGTAGCGGAGGCGCTGCGCGGATGCGAACCCTCCACCCGGCACCCGCGGCTGGACTGCTGCTCAGGCCGCGGGAAACACCAGTGAGCGATGCACCTGCGCGCCGGCCCATGCCCCATCCCCGACCGCCAGCGATACCGAATGCGGCACACGGGCGGCATCACCGCAGGCAAATACACCGGGAAGTCCGGTCTGCTTGGTCTCATCGACCTGGATCTGCGTACCCATCGGCGTACTGACCAGCGGGCAGCCCAGCCGCTCGGCCAGCGGGGTGGATGGCGCGTTCAACGGTGCCGTGAACAGGCCCGCGAACGTCAGCCGGCGGCCATCCGCCAGCACCACGTCGGCCTCCCCTTCAATGCGGGCGACCGGCGTCGACTCGATCCGTACACCGCGTTGCTGCAGCGCTTCCCGCGCCGCGGCATCGGGTTCCACGGCGTTGTTCAACAACAGCGTCACCTCACCCCACTCCGGCAGCAGCTGCGCCTGGTGCAACGACATCGGGTTGACCGCGATCACCCCGATGCGGCCCATCGCCAGCTCGTAGCCGTGGCAGTACGGGCAATGGAAAACGCTGCGTCCCCAGCGCGCCTGCAGGCCCTCGATCTCGGGCAAGGCATCGGAAACGCCCGTGGCCAGCACGAGGCGCCGCGCGCCGAACTGGCCCGAGCGCGCGGTGCTGACTACGAACGCGTCATGCGTGCCGGCGGCATCGACAGCCTCGTCCTCGCACCAGGACAGGCTCGGGTACGCCTGCAACTGTGCGCGGGCGATACGGGCGATCTCGGCCGGATCGGCGCCATCCTGCGCCAGGAAACCATGCGAATGCGACGCCATGCGGTTGCGACGCTGGCCGGCATCGATGACCAACACGCTGCGCCGTGCGCGTACCAGTTGCAGTGCCGCGGCCATGCCGGCATAACTGCCACCCACGATGATGACGTCGTACTGTTTCATTGCCTTGCTCCCTTGTGTGCGGCATGCCGGCGCGCGAAATCCTCGGCCAGGTCGGCCAGCGAAACCGCGGCGAATCGCTCCAGCAGCAGTGCTTCGGCATCCGCGAACGCGGTGTCCAGGGCTGCATTGACCGCCTGTTCCACCAGGCACTCAGGGTGCTCGCTGCGGTTGCCGATGGCGAACAGCGCAGGCTCGCCCAGCGCATCGTGCAACTCGCGCAGGCTGACCTTTCGCAGGTCCGCGGTGATCCGCCAGCCGCCGGCATGACCGCGTTCGGCGGCAACCAACCCGGCGTCACGCAGCAGCCCCATGGTGCGGCGGACCACCACCGGGTTGGTGCGCAGGCACTGCCCCAGCGCTTCGGACGTCATGGGGGTTGCCTGCTCGGCCATGTGCAATAGGGCATGCAGAACGGAGGAAAGGCGGCTGTCTCGCTTCATGTAACTTATGTTGTTACATATTGAACGGGACGTCAAACCGTCCCGCGTTCATCCGCCGCGATGAACGCCACGACCTGGGTTACAACCTCCGGATCCTCGAGCAAGCGCCGATGGCCCAGTCCCTGCGTGGTATGCAGCCGCGCCCCCGGCCAGGTCGCGGCGATGGCAGCGCCCTCGGCATGCGCCACCTCACGGTCGTCGCGGTCATGCACCACCAACAGGCGGCCCACCGGCGTCACCTGCGGCAAGCCGGTCACGTCGAACGCGGGCCAGCGGCGTCCCAGCCGTTGTTGTACATCGGCCTCGAACCGCGCCAGGGCCCGTGCATCCGCACCCAAGGCACGCGCGAACGGCGCGATGGCTTCCTGCGGCCGGGCAAAGGGAGCAATGAACGCCAGCCGCGCCGGCATGCCGAGCCCTTCGCGCAGTGCCAGGGTCGCGGCAGTGCATCCACCGGAGTGCGCGACGAGGCCAACCAGCGGGTCCACCCCAGCGGTGACCTTTCCAATGGCGGCGGCGATTTCGACGAAGCTGACCCGTCGCCCACCCCAGTGGCTCGGCCCGGAGCTGCCATGCGCCGGCGCGTCAAACGCGAGCACTCGCAGACCGGCCGCGCACAGCGGTGCGACGAAGGCATGCATCTGTCCGGCGTTGCCGCCCCAGCCATGCATCAGCAAGACCGCTGGGCCGCTGCCCCACGACCATACCGCCACGCGGTTTCCGTCCACGTCGACATCATGCCGCTGGCCGGCCTCCAGGCGGGCCAGCGCGGCGGGCTTGGGCCGGGTCTGCGGGGCGGTGAACCACAACCGCGCCATCAGCCGCGCCGCCAGCGCCGGGCTCACCCATCCCGCCAGACGCATGCACGCGCGCATCGCCGCCAACCGCCAGTCTGCGTCGGCACGCCGACGTGGTGATTTACGAACGACCGTACTATTTTTGTCGTGCACGGAATCCATGGCGCTACTCCTCGAGCCTCAGCGGGCGTTGCGGGGGGGAATGAAGGGAGTGATCAGGCGCTCGAAGGCACGTAGCCCGCGCATGCGCGCCTCGGTGTAGTCGAACAGGCCGGAGTCGTGGTGCAGCACCATCGCAAAGCCGGTGATCTCGAACGCCAGTTGCGCCGGGTCGGTATCGACGGCGAGTTCGCCCGCGGACACGGCCTGGTCGATCACCCGCGACAGGTAGCCGCGCCATCTCGCCTGCTGGCGTGCCAGGTGCGCGCGGACCGGCCCCGGCTGGTCATCGAATTCGCTGGCTGCCGCGGTGAACAGGCAGCCGCCGCCAGTGCGCTCATGGCGGATCCAGTCGAACCAGCGATCAACGATGGCACGCAGCTGCGGCAACCCCGCCGGCTGCAGCGCCGCCGGCTCGATCACCTGCTGCACGAACCGCTGCGCGGTGGTGTCCAGCACCGCCAGTTGCAGGTCCTCGCGGGAGCCGAAATGGGCGAACACGCCGCTCTTGGACATGCCAACCGCATCGGCCAACACTCCGATGGTGAGCCCATCCAACCCGTTGACCCGCGCCAGGGCGCACGCCGTGCCCAGGATCACCTCCCGGGTCGCCGCACCTTTGCCTACTGTCGTCTGCCTGACCATGCGACAAATAAAAGCACAACCGTTCTTTTCATGCAAACAGGGACACGCCCCACCCACTGGACGGCGCAGCAGCGGCATCGTATAGAACGGATCTCATCGCGCTCCTGTGCTGCCCATGCACCTGATCCCACACGTCCTGATGTTGATCGCCGTCACCATCGCCCCCGTCGCAGCAGCCTGTGATGCCGCGCGGCTGCCGCTGTCAGGCAGCGTCTCGGTTCCGAGTTGCGTTACGCAAGCGCCAACGGACACCTGCGTGTTTGCCGGCAAGGCGCTGTACGACTATATACAGGCCATTCCCGACGATGACAGCGTGCTGATCATCGTCCTGCAGTCCAGCCCATGGCGCCTGTACGACGCGCAGATGCGCATCCTCACCCTTGATGACCTGGTCGCCAGCATCCAGCCAAAACTGGGTGGCGGGGTGCAACGCGTGGAACTGATCGGCTCGTGGACCGCTACCGCACCCACGGCCGGTGCTGCCTCTCTGGCGGAACGCCTTTCGCAGGCGTTGGATGGCTTTCCCGTACGGGGCGAGGACGGTTTCCTATGGCTGGCCGAGGACGGCACGCGGCGCACCACCCGCCAGGCCTTCACCGTGCGCGCGAGCAGCGGTGCCTACTTCATACCCAAGGGGGCGGACGTATTGGCCGCACTGGCCACCGGCTGGCCCGCGGAAGTGCAGGAGCATATCCCCGCCGACAACCACGCCCTCCAGCTATCGGCGGCCATCGGCTGGGACGCGTTCTTCCTGTGCCCGGACAAGGCACTGGAGCGGTTCGAGTTCAGCGCGGCGCAGGGCAATCCCATCGCCGCCTACAACGCCGCGGTGATGCGGATCGAGCGCGGAGGCGCAGGTGATCGCAGCGCCGCGCTTGCCCTGCTCGGCCAGGCCGCAGCGCTTGGCGATGCCCCTTCCCGCACGCGGCTGGCCGTCGAACGCGCGCGCCGGTAAGCACGCCCTCAGGCAACCAGCAGCGTGCGTGCCAACTGCCCGGCCTTCGCCTTCAACGGCATCGCCTGCAGCATGGCGCGCTCTGCATCCCGAAGGCGGTGCCCATGGGCCAGCGACAGCTCCAACATCAGCTCCAGCAGTCCTGCGATGTCGCGCTGCGGAGCGTCCGGCACCGCCGTCACCAACGCGACCAGCAGGTCGAACACCAGCGGGTGTGCGCCCGGATCCAGCCGCAGCGCCTGCTGCAGGCTGCGTGTGTAACGCGATGCCTTGACCATCGGCGTGGCTGACAGGCGACGCAGCGCAATAGCCAAAGCATCGGTCTCAAGACGCCCTTCCCGCCACGTGGCCAACAGCGCATCAACCGACAATGCATGCTGGCCGGGCTCCTTCGCCGCCAATCCCAACGCCAGCAGCAAGGTCGCCATGGGCCGCATCGTCACCGCCGGGTCCAGCAACCGCTCCAGGTATGCCTTGGTCGACCACTGCGCTTCCCACCAGTCCAAGTTGTTGCCGATCGCACGCACGCCGTCCGCAAAATGTGCCTCCAGGCAATTGGGTAACAACACCGCCGAGAAACGGAGCAGCCCTTCGTCTTGATGACCGGCAAAGCCAGGCGCATGGAACACGTAATAGCCTCGATCCTCCTCGCGTGGTATCCGATGCCGACGGACCGCCAGCAGCTCATCGGCGACCTCATTCGGCTTGGTGTCCACCTCCACGATGAAACCATGATGGTGGTAGGTCTTGCCCTGCACTTCCGATTGCCAGCTCTGTGTCTGCCAACGGTAGCGCGCGGCGTGTGCGCCGCCGGCACCAATATCGCCTACCGCAGCGAACAATGCCGGGTCGTCGGCCTCGGGAAAGCGCACACGGGCGGCAGCGGCGAACAGGGCCAGTTGGCCTGTCTCCGGCGCGAGATGATCACCCAATGCGTAGCGCAGCGCACGCGTGAATGGCCCGTCGGCAAGCTGTCGCGCCGCCTCGATGGCGGCTGCATCGCCGATCGGTGCCAGCCGCAGCAGGGCGCGGACCTGTTCGCGCAGACCCACATCGACCGTCCGTTGTTCGTATGCAGCGGCACGTTCGACCAGCATTGAGGGGGCAATGAAGCCGCCGCGGTGCGTCGGCATGGACAACGGCGGTAGATGCACCGCTTGAGCTGCCAGCCGCAACCAGTCTTCGCTACGGTCCTGCAGGCAAGCGAGCGCAGTATCGGCGTAGACCTCGAATGGCCGCGGCGCCAACAACTCTCCCCTCTCACCCACCACAGCCAACAGCAGGCGCCCCAACTCCTGCGCCACAGGGGTGCGCAACCGCCCTGCCCGCTTGATCACCGGCCCAAGCCGCTCACGTTGCCCTGCTTCGAGTGGCGCAAGCTGGACCAGCGTTGCGGCTGCCATCTCGAATGCATCGCTGTCGTGATCGTTCTCGAACACGTGCGCGATGCAACGCACCAACGCGTCGATATCGGCCGGTGGCCGCAGGCGATGTGCCTCCTCCAGCGGACAGGCCGGGCCACTGCCGGGTGCGACGACCGGCTGTTCCACCAGCGACGGTCCGGCTGCGTCAGCCGCCGCTCCCCCCATCAGCGCCAGGAAGGCCGGCCGGTGCACGGCGGCGATTCCGTCGGCATAGAGCGGCAATAGCATCCGCACATCCGGCCCAGCGTGCCAGCGCGCAAGTCGCTGCAACACCTGCGCCTGTACGTCCGGGGCGGTATGCGCCAGCGCGACCATGGCCAGTCCGAACGCGCTTTCCGCCAGCGCGGAATCTCGCTTCACCCGCCCATCCAGCAGTTTCAATGCGCCCAGCACCTGCACCTTGGTGCTTGCGTGCAGCACCGGGCGCAAGGCATCGAATAGATCCGCGTCGGCGATGACCTGGCTGGGCTCCAACCGCTTGATGACCTCCAATGCCATCGTCACCGTCGGTGCGATGCGGCTGTGGCAGAGCCCGAGATAGCGCGGCGCATTGGCGGCCAGCAGGGGCAGGTCGGGCGCGAGTTCGGCATGAAAGCGCGAGAACCAACCCGCACGGAATTGTGGCCAATCCTGCGCCAGGGTGGACAAGGTGCGTTCCATCAGCTGTTCCTGCGTGTACACCCCTTCGTCGCGCAACCGACACAGCACCTGCGACCAGCAGGCGGTGCCGTGCGTGTACTTGTCCACCGCGGCCAGGTTGAACTCGCTGCTGCCCTCCACCTCCATGATCCGCAGCAGTACCTCGCGTAGGCCGGGATCGGCGGTCCACACCGCCTCGAAGCGACGGTTCTGGGCCAGGCTCATCAACCCGATGATGTAGTCATCGCTGTCCGGCCGCGGTACCAGCCCGGCGACGAGCAACGCCTGCACCACTCCAATCGCATGCGGGCTGCCGCGCAGTTGGGCGTCCGCCATGCCCTGCAGGGATTCGGGACCGAACTCCCGGCACAGATCAAGCAGGTCATCCTTGCTACCGTGGCTGGCGGCAACGTCGGCGGCGGTGCCACAGACCACCACCGTTGCGAACATGGCGCGGACCTGGTCGTCTGTAGGGCTGACACCCCAGCCGGCGTAATTCTCGTCACGGCTGTTCCAGCGCGCCGCGTCCAACAGCTTCTTCATGCGGCGCACACTGGACCGGTGCGCACGTCTCTGTTCCCGGTCGAGGATACGCAACAGGGTCAGTGTCTGCGGATAATCACCAGCGTGGACCGCCGATTCCAGCGCAGTTTCCGGTACGAAATTCTGTGCCATCCAGGCCGTTCCTTGGTTCAATGATCGAGCGTACGCAGGGCCGAGGCCGCCATCACGTGCTTGCAGGGGCCCCGCTGCCCTTGATGACGGGCGAACCACGGGCAGGTGCAATGCAACTGCTCGTCGACTTCCCACACGCGGTGCCACACGCCCCCGCTGGCAATGGTGGCAGCCAGTGGCTGGGCGCTGACCAGCGTCACCGCACCTTCCTCCAACAGCTGGCGTGCTTCGGCCAGACGCGGGTGCAGGTCCTCCATCAGGCTCAGGTCGAACGGCAACACGCGATGGAAGTAGGCGCCTTCGCTGACGTCGAAGCCCACCAGCCCCGAGGCTCCCAGCACGCGCAGCGCATCGGTCACGCGATCCACGCTGCTATTGCACCCGGCAGCCAGTGCGGCCGCATCGATCGCCGCCTGCCAATTCAACGAAGCACGGACACATGCCAGCTCGGCGGCGTTACCTGTACTGGCCTGCATCAAGGCTGTCAGCGCCTGTCCTTCACCGGAGAAACCACGCCAGACCTCGCTGCTCAGTACCAGGCTCAGGCGGGCGCTGCCGAAATCCAGCACCCAGGTGCAGGCCTGCTGCTGCGCATCAGCGTGAACCTGCAGGCCCTTGGCACGGGGTAGCAGCAACCCAAGCACGCGCAGGCGCGCGGTTTCCGTCAACCGCACCGCGCCGGGTGTTTGCCGGGTCGACGCGGCCAGACCGCCGCCCGTCCGGGCGATCCACAACGGCGTGCGCCGGGTCGAGGCCTTGGGCAGGCTGCGCAGCAGGCGCAGTGCTTCCACGGCGGTCGCGCTGAAGCAGGGCTGCATGCTCGCTTGGTAGGACTGCACCTCCACCATGCCGCGCAGCCATCGGGTCGGCAGTGCCACTTTGCGTTCGACCACCTCGGCACCGGCCGAACGTAGCCGCACCGCGTCGCGCCCGACGGCCAGTTGCAGCCCATCAGCATCGCGCAGCCGCGCCAGTGCAGCACGCATCGGCGCGTTGAAGTCGACGTTGGTGGTGCCCTTGCCCACCACTTCGCCGTCGTAGGATGCCGGTAGAAGGTCCACGCGGATATAGGCGCTGCAGCACGAGGAAAAGCCCTCGAAACGCAGCACCTGCCCGCCACAGGTAACCACCGGGTCCGCCAGGACAATGGCGCGGGCCACGCTGTTGGGCGGAGTGAAGAAGCGGCTGCCCACGATCAACTGCACCGCTGTCAGCAGTTCGGCGACCAGTCGCGGCTGCAGTAGCCTGCCCTCGAAGAAGTGCGGATGTGGATTGCCGGCCATCCCACTGGTTTCCAGCGTCAGTCGTGGCCCGGCGGCTTCCTGCCAGGCTGATGGCTGCAGGTAACGATATGTGTGCTGGAGACTGCTCAATCCCTTCCCCTGAAAGCGTTCCTCGCCGCGAAGGGCAGGAGTGGAGAATAGCCAATGTCGTGGCACGACATAACCGTCTCCGTGCCTTGCCGAGGACATCGGTTGTCGCCAATGCCGCCAGGGCGCCCTGCCATATATCCTGCACAAGCCCGCTTCCCCCATACAGTGCCCTCCGTGACCACCCTTGCCCTGATTACCGACGCCACCAGCCTCGACGACGACTACGACATGCCGCCACTGCGCGATGCCTGCCAGGCCTTGGCGCTGGATATCCACATCTGCAACTGGGATGACCCGGACCAGGACTGGTCCCGCTTCAGCCATATCGTGCTGCGCTCTCCCTGGGACTACACCCGCCGCCCCGACGCCTTCCTGGACTGGTGCGCACACGTCAGCAAGGTCAGCCGGCTGGTGAACCCGCTGCCGGCCGTGCGCTGGTCGCTGGACAAGCATTACCTGGCCGACCTCGCCAGGGCCGGCGTGGCAGTGATTCCCAGCACCTTCATCGAATCGAAGGCATCGGCGCAGACGATGCTCGACGCGTTCCTGCAGGCGCACCCCGGCCTGGATGAACTCGTCGTCAAGCCAACGGTCGGTGCGTCCTCGCGCAATGTGCGGCGGTTCCTGCGCGCCGATGCGATGCAGGCACTGCAGCACGCAGGGACCCTGCTGGGCGCGGGCCATAGCGTCATCCTGCAGCCGTATCTGGCATCGATCGAACGGCAGGGTGAGACCGACCTGGTCTACATCAACGGCATCTATAGCCACGCGATCCGCAAGGCCGCGCTGCTGGCCCGCGACGGCACCACCAACGCCCCGAGCCTGGGATTCCTTTCCGCATGCGAGGCGACCGCTACCGAACGCGCACTGGCCAGTGCCGCGCTGCAGGCAGCAAGCCGCACCCTCGGCCTCGATGCGCCGCTACTGTATGCCCGGGTCGACCTGATCCATGCCGACGACGGCCAGCCACAGCTGCTGGAACTGGAGATCCTCGAACCGTCGTTGTCCTTTCCGTTGGCCGAAGGCAGTGCGATGCGCTTTGCACAGGCGCTCGCCGGATTGGACTGAGCGCGTCGGCGTTACCTGACTGCGCCGGCGCCTGGACGCAATGCTGCCCTGCACGGCTCAGTCCAGCACCCGGCCTTCGGACAACTGCACGACCTGCTGGCCGAACACCTCCATGTCCTCCGGGTCATGGCTGATCAGGAGCACGGGAATGCCGGTGCGGTCCAGCACCGCTTCCAGCTCCCGGCGCAGATGGCTGCGCAGGGTGTGATCCAACGCGGCGAACGGCTCGTCGAGCAGCAGTGCACCCGGGCCAGTGACCAAGGCCCGCGCCAGCGCGGTGCGCTGGCGTTGCCCACCCGAGATCTGGTCCGGGTACTGGTCGCCCAGATGATCGATGCGAAACGCCTGCAGCCACTGTTCAACCCTCGGATCGCGCGCGCCACGGCGTGGATTGAGCCAGCCCGCGTGCAGGCCGAAGGCCACGTTCTGGCGCACGCTCAGGTGCGGGAACAACGCGTAGTCCTGAAAGACATAGCCCAGCCCCCGCCGTTGCGGCGGCACATGCGTGTGACCGGCGGCGTCGAACAATGTCTTCCCGTGCACCCGCACATGCCCCCGCTCCGGCCGCAACAGGCCGGCCACGGCCTTGAGCGTGAGGCTCTTGCCAGCGCCGGACGGGCCAAACAGCACCACCCGCTGCTGGGAGCAACGCAGCGTCACCTGCAATGCGAACGCGGATGTGCCCGAACCAAACCGCTGCCCGATATCCAGGTCAAGCCACATCACGCAGCCCTCCCTGACGGCCGCGCGCCAGGCGTGCGGCAAGCAGCAGGACCACGATGCAGACCACCGAGGTCAGCAGCACCAAGGCATTGGCCCGTCCGTCATTGCCCGCCTGTACGGCTTCGTAGATGGCGATGGACAACGTCTGGGTACGGCCGGGGATGCTGCCGGCCACCATGATGGTCGCGCCGAACTCGCCCATCGCACGCGCGAACGCCAGCAACAGCCCGGCCAGGATGCCGCGCCACGCCAATGGCAACGTCACCCGCAGGAACAACGCAATCCCGGAAACACCCAGCGTGCGACCAGCCTGCTCCAGTTGCGGGTCGACGCCCTCAAACGCCGCCCGCGCAGGTTTGAATACCAGTGGCAGCGAAGCGATGGCCGCGGCGATCACCGCGCCCTGCCAGGTGAACACCAGGTTGATGCCGAATACCTCCTGCAGCCAGGCGCCGAGGGGACCGTTCCGGCCCACCAGCACCAGCAGGTAGTACCCGAGCACCGTGGGCGGCAGCACCATCGGCAGCGTCAGCAGCGTGTCCAGCAGTTCACGCCCGGGAAATCGCCGGCGTGCCAGCAAGGCCCCCAATGCGACGCCGACGACTAGGTTGATCGCCGTGGCCCATCCGGCCACCTTCAGTGACAGCCACAGTGCGCTCCAGTCCAGGTCCATCGATCAAGGGCTGCCGAAGCCATGGCGCTGCAGGATCGCCTGCCCTGCCGCCGAACGCACGTAGGCAATGAAGCGCTGGGCCTGCGCGGCCTTGCTGCTTCCCTTCACCTGCGCCAGGGGATAGCTGATGTCGCCATCGACAGGCACCTGGAAAGCGCGTTGCACCCGGTCGGGCATCGCCTGCGCGTCGGTGGCGTACACAAAGCCGGCGTCAACCTCCCCACGCGCCACGTAGTCCAGCGACTGGCGCACATTCTGGGTGGTGATCACCTTGGCCTGCAGCACCGACCACAGCCCGGCCTGTTGCAGCGCGCCGCGTGCGTAGCGTCCCACCGGGACGCTGTCCGGATTGCCGATGGCGATGCGCTCGAAGCCGGCGCCCGCCAACGCCGCCAGGTTGGCGGGCCGCTGCCGGGCCTGCGGCGGCACCACCACCCACAGGCTGTTGTGCGCGAACACCTGGCGGGTACCCGGCTCTAGCAGCCCCTGGGTCGCCGCCTGGTCCATCGTGGCCTGGTCCGCCGAGGCGAACACATCCACCGGCGCGCCACGTGCGATCTGCTGCAACAACACGCCGGAGGCAGCGAAGTTCAGGTCCACCCTGGTGCCGGGGTGGGCCTTCTCGTAGGCCACCGCGATCTCGCGGAAGCTCTCGGTCAGGCTGGATGCCGCCGATACGGTCAGGTCCTCGGCCGACGCGGTGGCGCTGGTGAACAACAGCAGGCAGGCAAGCCAGGTGCGGATCATGTGCGGTTCCGTCAGGGATCAGGTGGGGGAGTCGTCGCTTGCCGCCATTTGTGCCAGACGTTCGGGCTGCAGCAAAATGATTTCGCGTTGTTTGACCGCGATGACGCCGTCGTCGCTGAGCCGCCGCAGCACGCGGCTGGCGGTCTCCGGTGCCATGCGCAGGTAGTTGGCGATCTCGGTGCGACTCATCGTGAGATTGAACCGGGTTGCGGAAAAGCCTCGACGGGCATAGCGCGCCGAGGTGTCCAGCAGGAACGCGGCCATGCGCTCCTCGGTCCGGTAATTGGCCGCCAACAGCGCGGCCTTGCCGATTTCCGCGCTTAGCAGGCTGAACAGCTTGGCCTGCAGCCCCGGCATGCGCGCGGCCAGCGAGCTGATCTTGGGAAACGAGATGCGGCACAGGTGCACGGTATCCAGCGCCACGGCGTTGCATGGGTAGCGCGAGCCATGGATGGCGTTGAGCCCGATCACCTCGCCGGGAAGGCTGAAGCCGAGCACCTGCTCATTGCCCAGGCTGTCATCGACGAAGGTCTTGACCATGCCGGCACGCACGGCCGCGATCGAATCGAAGGGCTCGCCGGCGCGGAAGATGTAATCACCGGCCTGGTAAGGGCCGACGTGATCGACCAGGACATGCAGTTCGGACAACGCGGCCTTGTCGTAGCCTTGCGACATGCAGGCATCGGAGAACGCACAGGTGCTGCAGAAATGCAGGGCATCGCCGTCACTGGCGGCGGCCGGGTTTGGCGTCTTTGCGGCGCTTGCACCGCGCGATGGCTGGATCGGTGACATCTTTCGCATTCAGGTGGTTTCGGCGGATGGGCGAAAGCACGCGGCGATCATACGCCACAGCAGTTGGCCTTCATGTTGAAGGCGCAGCATGCGTCCGTCATGTCGCAGCCACCCCTGCTCGACGAAAGGTGACAGGCTGGCGAGCGCCTCCCCGAAACACTCTCCCACGCGCAGGCCGTTGCGCCACTCGAAGGCGGCCACGTCCAGCGCGTGGTCACAGGCGATGCTCTGTACTGCCTCGTCGGCCAGTCGCTCGTCCTCGGAGAGGATCAACCCCGACACGATACCCGGGTGCCCGGAAGCCAACCGGGCCAGCCAGCGCCCCAGGTCTTGCTCCTGGCGGCACAGCACGTCGCCGATCTGGCTGCAGGCGCCCAGTCCGATGCCGATGAAATCGCTGCGATCGCGGCGCGGCACCCCGGCCATGTCGCAGTGCCGGATCCCGTCACCGCGGCGCTCCGGATGCGCGCAGTCCGCGCGCTGGTAGTGGTCTGCGCCCATTGGCAGGTAGCCGGCCGCCAACACGTCCTGCCAGGCGCGCCACCAGCCGTCCACCGCCGGAGCTGGAGGAAGATGACGCGGGGATGGCAGCAGGATGCGTTCGGGGGCCAACGCCAGCACTGCGTGCAGGCGCGGCAGGAATGCCCGGTCGTCCTGCGACGGTACCGACAACTGGTAGTAGCAGGCGGTGAAGCGGGCCTGCTGGGCTCGACGCAGCAACGCCGGCCCGTCCGCATCGGCGCTATCAAGGATGTTCAGGCGGGTGCAGCCAACCTGGCGCAGCGCATCCGGCGCGATGCCGCTGCCGGCATCCAACCGTACCTCGACCTGCGGCCTCGCCACGGTCCGCAGTTGCTGCGGCACCGCGTCCAGCAGGTGGCCCAGCAAGGCCGACGTCAGCAACTCCGCCAGTCCGCGTCGCAGGACGACCGCCACCACCTCCCGGTCCTCGGCCAGCGCTGCGCGGTGCAGCTTCAGGCTGGCCAGCATGGCCTGCATGTATGCCTGCGCATCCCCGGCCGGTTGCCGCCGGGGCGCCTGAAATGCCAGGGTCAGCCCCCGTGGGATCAGGTGTTCGTTGCTGGCCCTGATCGCCGTCCGCCAGCCGGCGTCGCCAAAACCGGTGCTGAACTGGTCAGGCGACGGATACAGCACATGGACCGGCTGATGCAACACGCTGCTGAGTGACAGGGTGCGTTCCACCATGGGTGGCCTCGAATGACGTGGCGTACATCCTTGCGTGCCTGTCCGGGGATTTCCCTGATCTGGATCAAGCGCGCGAGGATGAAGCCACCCGCGCGGCTTCGATCGCCTCGGGCAGATCGGTCTGCGTGTCCAGCTGCGGGAAGTTCCTGCGTTCCATGCGGCGGATCGCATGGTGCATCCACGCAAGCGCGGCGGCGACCACCACGAACAACAGCATGAAGCAGCTGCTCCAGATGCCGATGGCATCGTTCAGGGCGCCGAACACGATGGGCAGGATGAAGCCCCCCAGCCCGCCGATCATGCCCACCACGCCACCCACCGCACCCACGTGCTGCGGGTAGTACACCGGGATGTGCTTGTAGACCGCCGCCTTGCCCAGCGACATGAAGAAGCCCAGCACGAACACCAGCACGGTGAACAGGGTCACGCCGATGGCCAGGTGGAAGCGCAGCTCGCCGTGGATGCCCTTCACCACGTAGACCGTGTCCGGATAGGCCAGCAGGAAGGTGCACAACGCCGAGACGCCAAACGTCCAGTACATCACCCGCCGTGCGCCGATGCGGTCGGACAGCCAGCCCCCCACCACGCGGAACAGGCTTGCCGGGATCGAATAGCACGCCGCCAGCATGCCGGCAGTTCCCACCTCCATGCGATAGGCCCCCACCAGGTAGTGCGGTAGCCACAACGCCAACGCCACGAAGCCCCCAAACACGAAAAAGTAATACAGCGAGAAACGCCAGACCTGCAGGTTCCTCAGCGGTGCCATCTGCTCGGCGAACGGCATCGGCTTGACGCCATCGCGCCGGCGCTGCTCCAGTTGCGGGTCTTCCTTGCTGAACAGGAAGAACAGCACCGCCGCCACCGCCAGACCGACCGCCCAGACCTTGGCCACCATGGTCCAGCCGGCGGCCACCATCACCATCGGCGCCAGCAGCTTGGTGACCGCCGAGCCGATGTTGCCGGCACCGAAGATGCCCAGCGCGGTGCCCTGCTTGCTGGCCGGGAACCACTTGGAAACATAGGCCACGCCCACCGAAAAGCTGCCGCCGGCGATGCCGACGCACAGCGCCGCGAACAGGAACTGCGGGTAGGTGTGCGCATAGGTGAGCATCCAGGTCGCTACCGCGCCACACAGCATCACCAGCACCAGCACCTTGCGCCCACCGAACTGGTCGGCCCAGATGCCGAGGAACACCCGGCTCAGCGAGCCGGTCAGCACCGGCGTGGCGATCAACAAGCCGAACTGGGTGTCGTTCAGCCCCAGCTGCTGGCTGATCTGGATGCCGATGATCGAGAAGATCATCCATACCGCGAAACACACGGTGAACGCGAAGGTACTCAACCACAGGGCACGCTGCTGCTGGCCGTGGGGGACCGATTGCAGATTCTGGCTCATCGCCACTCCTTCAGGAAAACAACTTACTCGGCCTGGGCCTCGATTTCGTCCAGCCCGCTGACCGGGTAGCGCTCGCGCAGTTCCAGCAGGAACTGCTGCACATCACGCTGGCGCACCTGCAGCTCCAGGTAATCGCGGATCTGCGGCAACACCTGCTCGAAGCCCAATGCCACGCCGGCCTCGTGCGCGTCCACGTTCACCACGTGGTATCCCCATCGCGACTCCACCGGAAACCCTGCAAGGCCCTGGCGCAGCCGGAATACCTGGCGGTCGAACTCGGGGGTAGTCTGGCCACGCTGCAGCCAGCCCAGCTCCCCGCCCTCGGTGCTTGATGGGCACTGCGAATGACGGGCCGCCAGATCGGCGAACAGATGCGGTTGTGCCCGCAACTCGGCGATCACTTTCTCGGCCTCGGTACGTGCCTTGAAGCGCCCGGCGACATCATCTGCCGGCGCCGCCAGCAGGATGTGCCGAACCCGGATGCGGTCCGGCGAGCGGAAGCGCTCCGGGTTCTGGCTGAAATAGCGCCGGCAATCTTCCTCGCTGGGAACACGATCCTCCAGTACCTGTTCGATCAGGCGCTGGATGCGTGATTCCTCGTCGGCCGGGTGGCCATCGCCCTGCCCCTCTTCCAGCCCGAGGCGCTGAGCCTCGCGCCGCAGCAACTCACGCACCACCAGCGCACGGGCGGCGTCGGCGCGTGCCTGCTCCGGGCGCATGGCCCGGTGGAACTGCATCTCGCGGGCGATGTCGGCTTCACTGATGGCCAGGCCATCAACGAACAGGTGGCAAGGCGCCGGCTGCCCCAGCGAGCGTGGGCCTTGTCCCGTGTCGTCGTGGTGGTGGCCCGCTTCGGCGGGCACCGGCTGGGCCGAATCGATGATCGTGATCGGCAGGATCTTCGGCAGCGTGCCCATGGCTTACTCCCTCGGCCCGTAACGCAGCGTGGCCTGGCGGCGGCGTACCACCTGGTACGGGCGCCACAGGTAGCTGACAGGAATGCTCCACACATGCACCAGCCGGGTGAACGGGGCGATCAGGAACAGGGTCAGGCCCAGGAAGATGTGGGCCTTGTAGACCCAGTTGACGTCGGTGATGAAGTCCGCAGCACCGGCACGGAAGGTCACGATGTGCTGCGCCCACTCGGCCAGCATCACCATCACGCCGCCATCCATGTGCCCGGCCGAGGCCTTGATGCTGTACAGCCCCAGGCACAGCTGCGCGAACAGCAGCACCAGCACCAGGGTGTCACCGATGTTGCCGGTGGCACGCACGCGCGCGTTGGTCAGGCGCCGCACCAGCAGGATGCTGATGCCGACGAAGCACAGCGCACCGAAGAAGCCGCCTACCACCATCGCCAACAGCTGCTTCTGCGAGGAGGTGATGAAGTGCTCGTACAGCGCATGCGGGGTCAGCAGGCCGACCAGGTGACCGCCGAGGATGGCCAGGATGCCAATGTGGAAACAATTGCTGCCGATGCGCATGCCACGGTCGGACAACAACTGGCTCGAACCGGTGCGCCAGGTGTACATGGCCCTGTCATAGCGTGCCCAGCTGCCGATCAGCAACACCGCGACGGCGATGTAGGGGTAGTACTGGAAGGCGAACTGGTGCAGGTAGTAGCTCATCATGGCTGGATCTCCCGGTGCACGGCGCGTGCCGGTGAACGATGTGGCGGTTTGCAGTCTTCGGACGGGGCCTCGCTGCCGAAGCGCACGGCTTCCTCCTCCCAGAGCGCATCCATGGCTTCGGCCGTGTCGTCGCGCACTTCCTCGCTGGCGCGCTGGCGCAGCAGGGCCAGGTCCACCCTGCCCTCGCCGGCCTCGACCAGGATTTCCAGCAGCACCGCATGCGGCAGTTCGCGCTCGGCCGCGCGGGCGGCGAGCATGCCGGCGATGTGGCCGATGTGGTGCAGCCAATCCTTGGCTTCGGCCTGTGGGCGATGCGAGAGGTATTCCAGCAGCAGTGGCAGGTAGTCCGGCAGCTCCTTGGCGCTGAGCGCGAAGCCGTTGCGGCGGTAGGCATCCACCAGGTCCACCATCGCCTGCCCGCGGTCGCGGGATTCACCATGGATGTGCTCGAACAACAGCAGGCTCATCGCCCTGCCCCGGTCGAAGGTGGCCAGCCACGCCGACTGCGCATCCAGTGTGTCGCTGCCCATCAGCTGGTCCACGAACGCCCGCAACTGCGCGCGGCGGGCCGGCGACAGCGCGGGTTCGTCGCAGGCCTGGCGCAGCTCCTCCCCGTGCTGCCACAGCTCATCGCGCGGATAGTCCAGCAACACCCCGATCAACTTGAGCAGGCTCATTTGATCACCTCATGGCGGTGCTGGCGGTTGGGGTGCACCTCATAGGTGGTGCTCTTGCGTTGGCTGAACAGGTCGGCAGGGCTGTCGCCGTTGCAGCCGTTTCCGAACGTGAAGCCACAGCCGCCCCGCTCGCCAAAAGCGTCGTTGGCGTACTCGCGGTGCCCACTGGGAATCACGAAGCGATCCTCATAGTTGGCGATGGCCAGGTAGCGGTACATGTCCTCGGCCTGGGCGACCGTCAGGCCGGTCTGCTCCAGCGCACGCAGGTCCTCCACCCCATCCACGTTCATCGCCCTGCGCCAGGCCCGCATGGCCATCAGGCGCTCCAGGGCGCGCACCACCGGCGCTTCGTCACCGGCCGAGAGCATGTTGGCCAGGTAGCGGACCGGGATCCGCAGCGAGGCAACGTCCGGCAACTCACCATTCATGCCCACATGTCCCCGCTCTGCGGCCGACTGGATGGGGGACAGCGGCGGCACGTACCACACCATCGGCAAGGTGCGGTATTCCGGATGCAGCGGCAATGCCAGCTTCCAGTCGATGGCCAGCTTGTATACCGGCGATTGCCGGGCGGCCTCCAGCCAGTTGTCGGGGATTCCCTCGTTGCGCGCGGCCGCGATGACGGCCGGATCGTTCGGGTCCAGGAATATATCCAGGTGCGCCTGGTACAGGTCCTTCTCGGCGGCCACCGATGCGGCCTCGGCAATGCGGTCGGCGTCGTACAGCATCACGCCCAGGTAGCGGATGCGACCCACGCAGGTCTCCGAGCACACGGTGGGCTCGCCCATCTCGATGCGCGGGTAGCAGAAGATGCACTTCTCCGACTTGCCGCTCTTCCAGTTGTAGTAGATCTTCTTGTACGGGCAGGCCGACACGCACATGCGCCAACCGCGGCACTTGTCCTGGTCGATCAGCACGATGCCGTCCTCCTCGCGCTTGTAGATCGCCCCGGACGGGCACGCCGAGACACAGGCCGGGTTGAGGCAGTGCTCGCACAGGCGCGGCAGGTACATCATGAAGGTCTTCTCGAAGGCGCCGTAGATCTCCTTCTGCACCTTGTCGAAGTTGTAGTCGCGGGCGCGCTTGGAGAACTCCGTCCCCAGGATTTCCTCCCAGTTGGGGCCCCATTCGATCTTCTCCATGCGCTGCCCGCTGATCAGCGATCGCGGCCGCGCGGTAGGCTGATGCTTGACCTCCGGCGCGTCATGCAGGTGCTGGTAGTCGAAATCGAACGGCTCGTAGTAATCGTCAATCTGCGGCAGGTCCGGGTTGGAGAATATCTTGGCCAGCATCCGCCAGCGGCCGCCGGCGCGCGGTACCAGTTTGCCGGCACGCGTGCGTACCCACCCCCCGTTCCACTTGTCCTGGTTCTCCCATTCCTTCGGGTAGCCGATGCCCGGCTTGGTCTCCACGTTGTTGAACCAGACGTACTCCACGCCCTCGCGCGAGGTCCATACGTTCTTGCAGGTGATCGAGCAGGTATGGCAGCCGATGCACTTGTCCAGGTTCAGCACCATCGCGATCTGTGCACGTACTTTCATCACACCACCTCCCGTGCTGACACCACGGCGTCTTCGCCGTCCAGCCAATCGACCTTTTCCATCTTGCGCACGATCACGAACTCATCGCGGTTGGTGCCGCACGTGCCGTAGTAATTGAACCCCCACGCCAGCTGGGCGTAGCCGCCGATCATGTGGGTGGGCTTGAGCACGATGCGGGTCACCGAGTTGTGGATGCCTCCGCGGGTGCCGGTGATCTCCGAGCCGGGAACGTTGATGATGCGTTCCTGCGCGTGGTACATCATCGCCATGCCGGGCATCACGCGCTGGCTGACCACCGCACGGGCGGCGATGGCGCCATTGACGTTGAACAACTCGATCCAGTCGTTGTCCTCGATGCCGGCGCTGCGCGCATCATCCTCGCTGAGCCATACGATCGGGCCACCGCGTGACAACGTCTGCATGATCAGGTTGTCGCTGTAGGTGCTGTGGATGCCCCACTTCTGGTGCGGCGTGATCCAGTTCAGCACGATCTCCTTGTTGCCGTTCGGGCGCTGGTTGAGCAGCGGTTCCACCGTGCGCGTATTGACCGGCGGGCGGTAGCCCATCAGCGCCTCACCGAAGTCGATCATCCATTCGTGGTCCTGGTAGAACTGCTGGCGCCCGGTGAGCGTGCGCCATGGAATCAGTTCGTGCACGTTGGTGTAGCCGGCGTTGTAGCTGACGTTGTCATCCTCCAGGCCGGACCAGATCGGCGAGGAGATGATCTTGCGCGGCTGCGCCTGGATGTCACGGAAGCGGATCGCCTCGTGCTCCTTGCCCACCGCAAGATGGGTGTGCTCACGGCCGGTGAATGTCCCCAGCGACTCCCATGCCTTGACCGCGACATGGCCGTTGGTTTCCGGGGCCAGGTGCAGGATCACCTCGGCCGCGTCGATGGCCGTGTCGATGGCCGGGCGGCCCTGGCTGACGCCGGCGTCGCGCACGGTGTGGTTGAGCTTGCCGAGGAATTCCACCTCGTGCCTTGTATCCCAGCTCATGCCCTTGCCACCGTTGCCGAGTTTGTCCAGCAGGGGGCCCAGCGAGGTGAACTTGCGGTACAGGTTGGGATAGTCACGCTCGACCACCGCCATGTTCGGCATGGTCTTGCCCGGGACGGCCTCGCATTGACCCTTCTTCCAGTCGGTGACGCCGAATGGCATGCCCAGCTCATTCGGGCTGTCATGCAGGGTCGGGACCAGCACCAGGTCCTTCTCCACCCCGAGCACGCCCGGCGCCATCTCGCTCACCGATCGGGCCACGCCCTTGAAGATCTCCCAGTCGCTACGCGATTCCCAGGCCGGGTCCACCGCCTTGGACAGCGGATGGATGAACGGGTGCATGTCCGAGGTGTTGAGGTCGTCCTTCTCGTACCAGGTGGCGGTGGGCAACACGATGTCCGAGTAAAGCGCGGTGGTGCACATGCGGAAGTCGAGCGTGACCAGCAGGTCGAGCTTGCCCTCCGGTGCCTCGTCACGCCATTTCACTTCCTCCGGCTTGATCGCCCCCATCTCGCCCAGGTCCTTGCCCTGCAGGCCATGGCGGGTGCCGAGCAGGTGGCGCAGCATGTACTCGTGGCCCTTGCCCGAGGAGCCCAGCAGGTTGGAGCGCCAGATGAACATCATGCGCGGGTGGTTCTGTGCGGCATCCGGGTCGGCGAAGGCGAAGTCCAGCGAACCGTCCTTGAACTTGCCCAGCGCGTAGTCGGCCGGGGCGACGCCGGCCTGCTCGGCCTCGCGCACCAGCGCCAGCGGGTTGCGATCAAGCTGCGGCGCGCACGGCAGCCAGCCCATGCGCACCGCGCGCAGGTTGAGATCGGCCAGGCTGCCGCTGTACTTGCTGGCATCGGCCAGCGGCGACAGCAGCTCGTCCACCTGCAGCTTCTCGTAGCGCCATTGCCCGGTATTGAAGTAGAAGAACGAGGTACCGTTCATCTGCCGCGGCGGGCGGCTCCAGTCCAGGCCGAAGGCCAGCGGTTGCCAACCGGTCTGGGGACGCAGCTTCTCCTGGCCCACATAGTGCGCCCAGCCGCCACCGGTCTGCCCCACGCAGCCGCACATGACCAGCATGTTGATCAGGCCGCGATAGTTCATGTCGTTGTGGAACCAGTGGTTCATGCCGGCGCCGACGATGATCATGCTGCGGCCATGCGTCTTGTCCGCGGTGCGTGCGAACTCGCGGGCGATCTCGATTACCTCGGCGCGGGGCACACCGGTGATGCGCTCCTGCCACGCCGGCGTGCCCGGCACGTTCTCGTCGAAACTGCGCGCGACATTGCCACCGCCGAAGCCACGATCCACGCCGTATTGGGCCAGCAGCAGGTCGTAGACGGTCGCCACCAGGGCGCTGCTGCCATCGGCCAACTGCAGGCGACGCACGGGGATGTTCCGTTCCAGCACGTCCTCGAACGGCGCTGCGGTCCAGCCGTCACTCTCCACGCCACCGAAGTACGGGAAGCTCACTGCTTCGATGCCTTCATGTGCGTCTGCAAGGCTCAGGCGCAGGCGTGTCGGGTGGCCATCACTGGCCTTCTCCTCGATGTTCCACTTGCCCTTCTCGCCCCAGCGGAACCCGATCGAGCCGTTCGGAACAGTGAGGTCACCGCTGTTCTCGTCGAAGGCGAGCGTCTTCCATTCCGGATTGTTGGTCTCCCCCAGCCCGCCCAGTTCGCTGGCGCGCAGGAAGCGCCCTGGCACCTGACGGCCGTCGGCGCGCTGCTCGATGTGCACCAGCATCGGCATGTCCGAGTACTGCCGGCAGTAGTCCTGGAAGTACTGCGAAGGCCGGTCGACATGGAACTCGCGCAGGATCACGTGGCCGAAGGCGAACGCCAATGCCGCGTCGGTGCCCTGCTTGGGATGCAGCCAGTGATCGGTGAGCTTGGCCAGCTCGGAGTAGTCCGGGCACACCGCCACGGTCTTGGTGCCGTTGTAGCGTGCCTCGGTGAAGAAATGTGCATCGGGCGTGCGCGTCTGCGGCACGTTCGAACCCCAGGCGATGATGTAGCGGCTGTTGTACCAGTCGGCCGACTCAGGCACGTCGGTCTGCTCGCCCCAGATCTGCGGCGACGCCGGCGGCAGGTCGCAGTACCAGTCGTAGAACGACAGGCAGGCGCCACCCAGCAACGACAGGTAACGGGCACCGGCGGCATAGGACACCATCGACATCGCCGGGATAGGCGAGAAGCCAACCACGCGATCCGGGCCGTACTCCTTCACCGTGTGCAGGTTGGAGGCGGCGATGATCTCGTTGGCCTCATCCCACGACAGCCGCACGAAGCCGCCCATGCCACGCCGGCGCTTGTACTCGCGCGACTTCTCCGGGCTGGCGACGATGCTGGCCCATGCCTCCACCGGCGACATCGTCTTGCGCGCCTGCCGCCACATGCGCAGCAGCGTGCCGCGGATCAGCGGGTACTTCAGGCGGTTGGCACTGTACAGGTACCAGGAGTAGCTGGCACCACGCGGGCACCCGCGCGGCTCGTGGTTGGGCAGGTCCGGGCGCGTGCGCGGGTAATCGGTCTGCTGGGTTTCCCAGGTGACCAGCCCGTTCTTGACGTAGATCTTCCAGCTGCACGAGCCGGTGCAGTTCACGCCGTGGGTGGAACGCACGATCTTGTCGTACTGCCAGCGGGCGCGGTAACTGTTCTCCCAGTCACGGCTCTCGCTCTTGCTGAACCCGTGGCCATCGGCAAAGGGTTGTGGGTCACGCTTGAAAAACTGCAAGCGATCCAGGAAATAGCTCATGGTGAATCTCCCTTCGCGGACTTCTGCATCGTGGCTATGTGTGTGATCTGGCTGCGGTGCACTGCGTTGTCAGCAGGGGGTCTCGGCCCCGCGCCGGTAGTACCACCACCAGGTAACGGCCAGACAGGTGATGTAGAACGCAATGAATCCGTACAGCGCCATGTCGGGACCGCCGGTCAGGGTGATCGACGAGCCGTAACTCTTCGGGATGAAGAACCCACCGTAGGCGCCAATGGCCCCGGAGAACCCCACCACCGCGGCGGACTCGATGCTGGCCTGGTGCGCGGCAGCCTTCTTTCCATCGGCATCGGCGCCGGCCGACAGGCGTTCGTGCAGCGTGCGGAAGATCACCGGGATCATCCGGAACGTGGTGCCGTTGCCGATGCCGCTGAGCACGAACAGGGCCATGAACGACACCAGGAATCCCGGGAAGCTGCCGCCCACACCGTGGTTTGGCAGGAACTGCAGCACACCGAACACTGCCGCGATCATCAGCGCGAACACCCAGAACGTCAGGCGCGCGCCACCCCAGCGGTCAGCCATGCTGCCGCCGACCGAGCGCATCAGCGCCCCGAGCAACGGTCCGATGAAGGCGTAGGTCATCGGGTTGACGTCCGGGAACTGGCTCTTGACCAGCATCGGGAACCCGGCCGAGAAGCCGATGTAGGAACCGAACGTGCCGATGTACAGCCAACACATCAACCAGTTGTGCTTGCGTCGGAAGATCACCGCCTGCTCGGAGAAGGACGAGCGCGCACTGGTCAGGTCGTTCATGCCGAACCAGGCCGCCACCGCGGCAATCGCGATCGCCGGCACCCAGATGAAGCCGGCGTTCTGCAGGAACATCTGCCCGCTGCCATCAACCAGCGGCTGCGGCTTTCCTCCGAGCGCACCAAACACGCCGACCGTGATCACCAGCGGGATGACCAGCTGCGAGACCGACACACCGACGTTGCCCAGCCCGGCGTTCAGGCCCAGCGCCATGCCCTGTCGCTGCTTCGGGTAAAAGAAGGAGATGTTGGACATCGACGAGGAGAAGTTGGCCCCGCCGAAGCCGCACAGGATGGCGATGCAGACGAACACCCAGAACGGCGTGGCCGGGTTCTGCACCGCGAAGCCCAGCCACAGCGTGGGCAGCAACAACGATGCAGTGGAGAGCGCGGTCCAGCGCCGGCCGCCGAAGATCGGGATGACGAACGAATAGAAGATGCGCAGCGTCGCACCGGACAAGCTGGGCAAGGCCACCAGCCAGAACAACTGGTCGGTGGTGAAATCGAAGCCAATGCGCGGCAGGCTGATCGAGACGGCGGAGAACATCACCCAGACCGAGAACGCCAGCAGCAGCGCAGGGATCGAGATGACCAGGTTGCGCGTTGCCACCCGCTGCCCTTTCCGTTCCCAGTAGGCAGGGTCCTCCGTGCGCCAGTCGGTGATGACGCGTCCGGCGGTGTTCTTGCGTGTTGCACGTTCGCTATCGACGGTCATACATGGCTCCGGGCTATGGAATGACGACGAGCTGCTGTGTCTGCGTGTTCCCCGTCGTCGTGGCGTCATTAGGCCGAGCGCGCCGGATGGCGGGGTTGATCTAGATCAATCGAATGCGCTTTCGTTGGGTATCTCTGACAAATGTCAAACGCAGTGCCGATGCGATGCTCAGGCGCGACGCGCGACGCCTCGCTGGCGAATGCTGTCACGTACATCCACGTCGAACTCCACGTGCAGCACCTGCATGCCGGCAGGCACGTCCCACGCGACGCCATCACGGCTGGGCAGGCGCGCAGCCAGTGCGAGGACCCCTTCGCGTGGCAGCTTCAGCAGATACCCTTCGCCCTCCGCCATCAGTGCGGGATGGCTGTCGTCCTGCAGTTGCAGCGCCAGCGAGAAACCGCCGGCAGGACCGAAGGACGTAACGCTGCGAAGCACATCACCGTCGAGCAGATGCGCAAGCTCCGCCTCGTCGATTCGCAGGCGGACCGATTGCTGCTGCAGCTGGATCTTCATGATGCAACGTCCTCCCATTGTGCGGGGGTATTGCAGTTGACCAGGTGTGCCGCATCAGTCGCGTCGAGCGGCAGCTCCAATACGCCCAGTTCCCGCTGCAGCGCCTGCAGCGAACGGGGCCCGTCCGGGTCCTGGAGCATGGACGCCAGAAGATTGCGACAAGCGGCATCAATGTTCAACCGCATTGGCAGCGGTTGCCCGACGAACCGCGCACAGCGGCTGTGGGGCGCGTCACGCAATTGCATCAACAGGCGGGCATCCAGTCGTGGCATGTCCACCGGCACCACCCAGACGGGTCCATCGGCCAGCGTACGTACCGCGCTGTACAGCCCACCCAGCGGGCCGCAGCGCGGCACGCAATCAACGATGCCGTTCCACGCCGGATAGTCCCCGCTGACCCGGACCGGATCTGCACCGGCCTGTTGCAGCAACGCCTGCATGTGCACCAGCAACGGCACGCCCTGCCATGGCAGCAGGGCCTTGTCGCGGCCCATCCGCGAGGACAGGCCACCGGCCAGCACGATACCGGCGACCGTCCCGGCTTCAGCAGTGGGTTGGCTGGCCGTGGGCGTGTGCATGATCATCCGCTTCGGCTGTGTCCTGGCACAGGCTGCAGCCTTCGCTCCAGGCGCTGTCGCCATCTTCGTAGTGCTCCTGCTTCCAGATCGGCAGGCGGTGCTTGACCGACTCGATCAGTTGGCGGCACGCGCGGAACGCCGCATCCCGGTGCGGCGTTCCCGCCGCGACCACCACCGCAACCTCGCCCACCGCCAGCCGCCCCTTGGCGTGGGCGACATACAGCGTGACGCGAGGGCCGAACTGCGCCTCCACTTCGGCGACCAACCGCCCGATCTCCTGCATCACCAAGGGCTCGAACAGGTCGTAGGTAATGCCCTGCACTGCACGCCCCTGGTTGAGGTCGCGCACCTTGCCGATGAACACGTCGATGCCCCCGAAACCCGCGTCGGATACTGCGGCGATGGCCTCGGCCGGGTCGATGGCCGCGACCGTGCGGTCCACCACCTTCCACGCGTGTTGACCGCCCATGTCAGCCTCCGCTCACTGGCGGCAGGATCGCCACGCGCCCGTCCTCGGGCAGGCGATCGCCGTCCCGCAGCACCTGGCGCTCATCGGCGAACGCCGAATAGTCGAGCAACCCGGCCTTGAACTGCGGCCATTGCCGGGCCAGCAACGCACGCAGCGCCCGGCGCAGGTCGCCCACCCGCTCGCCTTCAGTCTGTACGACGATCTCGCGGCTCGGGTCCAGTTCCGAGAACGCGCCGAACAACTGCACCTGTATCTGCTTCATGACATCTCCTGCATCGACAACCGCACCGGATCGCGGTGCCCCAGGCCCCGCACCTGCACGCGCGTCCCGGCGCGGACAACGTCGTCCGCGCCATCGACGATCGCCCAGGCGTTGGCGTGGAGCTGGGTTTTCAAACGAAAGGATTCCTGCCCGGCAAGCACCCTGACCGACAGGCTCCCCGTGGCATCAGCCACGACCTGGGCGCGCAGATGCACCCGCAACCCCGGCGGCTTGCGCAGGTCCGCCTGCAGGGGCAGCTGCAACGCCTGCTCGTCCACCATCGCGAGCATGCGCCGCAGCACCGGCTCCACGAAGAAGCGCTGCCCCACCGCAGCGGAAATCGGGTTGCCTGGCAGGCCGAAGTACAACGCGCCATCGGCAAGCCGCGCGAACAGCAACGGCTTGCCCGGCCGTATGGCGACCTTGTGGAAGACGATGCGCGCGCCACGGCCACGCAGTGCATCGGGAATGAAGTCATACCTGCCCTGCGACACCGCGCCGGTGCTGATCAGCACGCGGGCACCGGCGGCCGTCGCCTGGTCCAGGGCCTGCAGGAACGTAGCGGGTTCGTCCCCCACCGCGCCCTGCCACACGACATCCGCGCCGGCCTGCTGCAGGCGCCTGACCAGATAAGGGCGATTGCTGTCGCGGATCTGCCCTGGCTCCAGGGCCTGTGCCCCATCACTGACCAGTTCCTTGCCGGTGGTGATCACCGCCACCGGCGGGCGGCGGTGGACCTGCACGGTGGTGATGCCAAGCGCATGCAGCAAGGTGACCGCATTGACGTCCAGCGTCGTGCCTTGCGGCAGCACCACCTCGCCCTGTGCCACGTCCTGGCCTCTCAGGCGAACGTGCTGGCCCGGCCTGACCGCCTCGCGCAAGCGGATGCGCAACGGCCGGTCCAGATGCGCTTCCAGCACCTCCACCTGCTCCACCGGCACCACGCTGTCCAACCCGGCCGGCATGTGCGCGCCGGTCATGATCTCCCAGGCGCCCTTGCCTCCCTGTACCGCAGCATCACCGGCGGCCTGCCATCCCTGAACCGTGAAGCTGCTGCCGGCGGCGATCTCCACGCCATCGGCACGCAACGCAAAGCCGTCCATGGCGGAGTTGTCGAAGGGGGGGAGATCCTGCACGCTGCCCACCGCCTCGGCCAGCACCCGTCCTTCGGCATGCGCCACGTCGACACGTTCGACCGGCATCGGCCAGGCGGCGTCCATCAAGTGCTGCAAGGCGTCGGCGTAACTGATCATGCGTCCGCCTCGCGATGCTGGCCGTGGCCGAGGCCGTCCATCATCGCCAGCGCATGCCCCAGCACCGGGCGGATGATCTCCAGGCACTGGCCGACCGCACGCGGGCTGCCGGGCAGTGCGAACACCAGCATGCCGCCGACCTGCACCACATCGGCCCGGCTGAGCCAGGCCAACGGCGTGTGCTGCGCGCTCAGGCTGCGCACCATTTCCGCCAGGCCTTCCACGCGCCGCCCACCCACCGCCTGCAAGGCCTCCGGTGTGAGATCGCGCGGCCCCAATCCGGTGCCGCCGGTGCACAGGCAAACCCGCACGCCCGAATCGGCCAGGGCCTGCAAGGTGCCTGCAAGCGGCTCGATGCCATCAGCAAGCACCTGCGCCGCGTCGACCATGCCGCCCATCGCCTTCAACCCTTCGACCAGCAAGGGGCCAGACTGGTCGGCGTACGTGCCCTGGCTGGCGCGGTCGCTCAAGGTGAGCACCGCGCAGCGTGCCCCCTGCAAGCCGCGCGGCGAGCGCGGCTTGAAGCGTTCACGCTCCTCGTCATCCATGCCCTGCGGATGCAACCACAACCCGCGCTTCCCGCCCTCCTTGAACAGGAGGCGGATGCTGCCGATCTCCAACGCCGGCTCCACCGGCTTGCTCAGGTCATATAGGGTGAGCAGCGCGGCATTCACGCCCGCCAGCGCTTCCATCTCCACACCGGTACGGGCCTCGCTGGCGCATTCGCACCACACGCGGATCGCCTGCCGCTCCGGCACCGCCGCGCAGTACACGTGCACCAGCTCAAGCGGCAGCGGATGGCACAACGGCATCAACGCCGATGCCATCTTCGCGCCCTGCAGGCCGGCGATTTCCGCCATCATCAGCGCGTCCCCCTTGGGCAAGCGGCGTTCGACGATCAAGGGGTACGCCACCGGGCCGGCAAACAACTCTCCCACCGCCACGGCCCGGCGCCGGGTGATGCGCTTGTCGCGGACATCGGCCATATGGAAGGCTGCATTCATCGCGCCACTCATCGTGTTGTTCATCCTCCAATGGAAGCCAGGTGCGGTGTGAGCCCGGTCAGGCCCTGGTGCAACCCATGCCCGGCGGCCTTCAGGCCGAGCTGGGTGGTAATGCGTGCAAGCAGTGCGTCGTGGTCATCGTCGGACTGCAGCAAAGGCCGCAACGCAATGCCGAAATCACCAAACAGGCACAAGCGAAGGTCACCGCGCGCGGTGACCCGCAGGCGGTTGCAACCCTTGCAGAAGTCGCGCGAGTACGGGGCGATGATGCCGAAGCTGCCGCGGTAATCAGGATGGGTGAACTCGCGCGCCGGGCCGGCATCGGCCGCGCGTGGACGCTGCTGCCAGCCGGCCGCGTGCAGCTGTTCGATGACCACGTCGGCATCCAGATGGCGGCGTTCGAAGTACGCCCGGTTGTCGCCGGTACGCATCAGTTCGATGAATCGCACGCTCACCGGCCGCTCACGCAGGAATTCCATCCATTGCGGCAGTTCGTCGTCGTTGCGTCCCCGCAACAGCACGGCGTTGAGCTTGATCGACTGCAGCCCCAGCTGCTGGGCCAACGCGATGCCCTCCAGCACCTCCGGGAGGCGGTCATGACCGGTGATGGCATGGAACCGCTCGCGGCGCAGGCTGTCCATGCTGACATTCAGGGCCGTCAGGCCGGCGCGATGCCAGCCAGGCAGGCGGCGCGGCAGCAGGCAACCATTGGTGGTGATGGCCACCTTGTCGATGCCCGGCACGCGCGCGACGGTCTGGATCACCTGCTCCAGGTCCTTGCGCAGGCTGGGTTCGCCACCGGTCAGTCGGATCTTGTACATGCCCAGCGCGGCAAACGCCCGGACCAGCCGCCCGATCTCCTCCACCGCCAGGAACTGCGGCCGGCCATCAGCCTGGTACCCGTCAGGCAGGCAATAGCTGCAACGAAAGTTGCAGGCCTCGGTAAGCGACAGGCGCAGATAGGGAAAACTGCGACCGAAGCCATCGGTGAGTTGGCTCATGGCTGTTCCACCTCGTGACTCCACGCTTGTTCACCCGGCAACCCGGTGCGCCCTCATCGCATCAACTGGCTGCCAGCCTACGGGGGACAACCCGCCGGTGACATGACTTAAATCAATCCCTGCCCTGCCGGACTGTCCTGCGCTGTGGCAGCATGCCGGCACTGCCCCACGCCACCTGGCACAACCATGATGCTCAACGACTTTGATGGCCTGCTGCACGCGGCGGCCCAGCAGCAGCAACCCCAGCGTCTGTTGTTCGTCTTCGTGCGCGCGGACTTGCCCGAATCACCCACCTCGGACCAGCACCTGCGGCACGGCAACGGTGAAGGCGGAACCCTGTCCCCGGTACTGTGCGTGGACAAGGCCCCGCATGAACTGACGTCCTTCGCGGCCCTGGCAACCGAATCCAATACGACCGGCATCGCATGGGACCTGGTCTTCGTCGCCGCGCTGGACGGGCGCGCAGGCATCCCTCCTTCCAGTGATGAAGCCAGTCAACCGTTACAGCTGATGGTCAATGCCATCAATGACGGCCAGATCAGCCGGTTCGCGGCCTTCGACCGCGACGGCAACCCGGTCCAGTTCTACTGAGCAACCTGCTGCAGGGTCAGGAAGAAGATCACCAGCACGGTGTTCAGCCCCCAGGCCACGGTCAGGCCGCGTGCGGCCACACCATAGTTGGGGTTGTGCGCGGAAGGGGCGGCACGCCAAACGGTCGGGATGATCCAGCCGGTGTATACCAGCAGCACCCCAAAGATGCCCAGCATCAACGGGGTCATTCCCTGGGCCAGGGCCCACAGGGCCACTGCCCACAGCAGGTTGCTTGGAATCACGCCCAACAGCCAGAACACACGGCCCAGTGGCGAAGGGGATGGATGGCCGCCCGACGCCGGCAGCGGGCTTGCGACAGTCATGAGTCCTCCTGCTGGATGGAACCAATGCATGTGCGGCGAGCTTGCGCCTGAACACCGGCAGCGTCAACTTCAATGGCATGCAGCCACGATTCCGTCGTCGCCAGGCAGAACGGCGTGAACATGGCCTGGCCACCGATGCTGGCACAGTCGCCGGATATGGCAATGCCATGGAGCCCCGGCTCGGGATCGCCGCCGACAGAGATGCCTGTCCATCGGCTGTCCACCCGCAGCGACATCGGCCTGCCCCACCGCCTCCGAAATTGCCAGCCCCACCATACGGACCGGCCAGATTTCTGAGCTATCCTCCGGCCAACGAGCCACTGCCCAGTCTCCACAGCGTTTAGCCAATCCGCCAGGTCGCTGCCCCGATGTCCGAATCCGACCCCGCTCCTGCTGATGACCTGCTCCCGGGAATCGTGGGTCGGCCGACGCTCCGCTGGCGTGCTGGCGAACGAAGCACGGTGATTGACCGTATTGCCGAGGAAGTCCCGGTTGCAATGCGCTACAACGGCGTTGCGTTCTCGGTCATGATGGCCACGCCCGCGGACCTGGAAGACTTTGCGCTGGGCTTTTCGATGAGCGAAGGCCTGATTCAACACGCCTCGGAATTACTCGGCGTGGAAGTCAGGCCCTGCATCGAGGGCATCGAGCTGTGCATGCGGGTATCGCACACTGCACCGGTCACCTCGCTGCCGCCTGCCGCGGCACGGGGATTGCCGGGGCGCAGTGGCTGCGGGCTATGCGGGGCCCGACAGCTGGAGGATGTGATGCGCATGCCCCCGCCGCTGGAAAGTCCCGCGACATACCCGGTCGCCTCCCTGCGATTCGCCTTGGCTTCGCTTGGCAGGATGCAACCCCTGAACACGCTGGCCGGCTCGACCCATGCCGCGGCATGGGTGGATCGCAACGGTCGAATCGTCCTTGTTCGCGAGGATGTCGGACGACACAACGCGCTGGACAAGCTCGCCGGCGCGATGCACCGCCAGTCCCTCTCGACAGAGGCGGGCCTTGTTCTGATCTCCAGCCGGGCCAGCTATGAAATGGTGAGCAAGGCGGCGCACGCAGGGATGGCCATTGTCGCTGCCGTTTCTGCGCCGACAGCCCTTGCCATCGATCTGGCCAAGGCAGCAGGCATCTGCCTGGTCGGCTTTGCCCGTCAGGACGGATTCAATGTGTACGCACACCCCGAAAGACTGCTCGGCTTCGAGACGGACACTCCCCTTTGCTGAACATTGGCGAACGCGCCATCGGGCCTGACGTCGGCATTGTGGGCGCCGAGCCCCGGGGGGAAAGGACCGGATGCCCCCGTGCGGAAACTCACATGGAATCAACAATCCGGCGTTCAATGTTGCCGCCATGCCGAGGGGGCCGCACGCCACTGGATGGGGTCGTTCCTTTTTGATGGCCCCGGGCGCTGGTCTCGGCAGGCGTCTGGGCAGCAACGCAATCCGGTGGCCGCTGCAGTTGCGCCGGGCGGATCATGCCAGCTGAAGGCGCCACCACCAGCCGTTCCACCCGGCCAACCCTCCTTCGATGTACCTGGACAAGTGAGGCATCGTCATGACCGAGAAGGACATCCCCGGCATCCGCAAGTACGATGCGCCGGCAGGTGGCTGGGGAGCACTCAGGGCAACCGCCAAAGCGATCAGTGAGCAGATGGCAGCCCCGGAGGCTGCAGCCACGCTGTACCGGACCAACAAGCCCGAGGGATTCGATTGCCCGGGATGCGCGTGGCCGGACCGCAAGCACACCTCAACCTTCCAGTTCTGCGAGAACGGCGCAAAGGCCGTCACCTGGGAAGCGACCCGGAAACGGGTCACGCCGGACTTCTTCGCATCCAACACTGTTTCGGCGTTGCTGGAATGGTCGGATTACCAGCTGGAAGACCAGGGCCGCCTGACCAGCCCGATGGCCTACAACGCCGAGAAAGACATCTACGAAGCCATCGGCTGGGACGAGGCGTTCAACCGCATCGGGCAGATCCTGCGTGAGCAGCCCGACCCCAACATGGTCGAGTTCTATACCTCCGGTCGGGCCTCCAACGAGGCCGCGTTCCTCTACCAGATCTTCGCCCGGGAGTACGGGACGAACAATTTCCCCGATTGCTCCAACATGTGCCACGAGGCAACGAGCGTCGGCCTGCCGAAGTCGATCGGGATTGGCAAGGGAACCGTCTCGTTGGATGACTTCGACACATGCGAGCTCATCATCGCGATCGGCCACAACCCCGGAACCAATCATCCCCGCATGATGGGAACGCTTCACGAAGTCGCACGGCGCGGCGCCCCCATCATCGTCCTCAACCCCCTGCGCGAACGTGCGCTCGAGCGTTTCGCCGATCCACAGGACGCGCTGGAGATGGCGACCTTTGGTGCGACGGAAATTGCTTCGTCCTACCTGCAGCCACGGATTGGCGGGGACGCCGCCGCCCTGAAGGGCATCATGAAGGCGCTGCTCGAGATGGAGGCCGAACAAGGGAAAGCGGCCGGCATCCTGGACCGTGAATTCATCCAACGCCATACCAATGGCTTCGATGCTTTTTCCGAGGATCTGCGTGCGACCTCCTGGCAGGGCATCGTGTCTGAATCCGGCTTGTCCGAGGAGGACCTGCGCAAGGTCGCGCAAGCCTACGCCAAGTCCAACGCGACCATCGTCACCTATGGCATGGGCGTCACCCAGCACAGCACCGGCACCGGCAACGTCCAGCAGATTGCCAACCTTCTGCTCCTCCGGGGCAATATTGGAAAACCCGGCGCGGGCATCTGCCCGTTGCGCGGCCACTCGAATGTCCAGGGTGATCGCAGCGTCGGCATTACCGAGAAACCCAGCGCCGAGATGATCGACCGGATCGAACGACGGTTCGGGTTCCGTGCTCCCGGCGCGCATGGTCATGATGCCGTTGCCGCCATGCGGGCCATCATTGATGGCCGCTCGCGCGTGCTCATTTGCCTCGGCGGCAATCTGGGGGTGGCACTGCCCGACGCGGAGGCCTGCTTCGCGGGCATGCGCAAGCTGGAGCTGTCCGTCCACATCGCCACGAAGCTCAACCGCAGTCACCTGCTGGTGGGCAAGCATGCCTTCATCCTGCCCTGCCTGGGTCGAACCGAGCAGGACATCCAGGACACGGGGCCCCAGGCCGTCACGGTGGAAGACTCCATGTCGATGGTGCATGCGTCACGTGGAAAGCTGAAACCGGCCTCCGAAGAGCTCCGCTCCGAGCCTGCGATTGTTGCGTGCATGGCCACTGCAACCTTGCCGTCAAGCCGTGTGCAGTGGATGGACCTGGTGGCCGATTACGACCTGATACGTGACGCCATCGAAGCGGTGTTCCCGGATTTCTCGGACTACAACGCCAGGATCCGGATTCCCGGCGGCTTCCGCCTACCGCTGCCCCCCACTGAGCGCATCTGGCCCACGGCCTCCGGCAAGGCGGAGTTTCTCCGGTTCTCCGGCGTGGCCGAGGACCCCGTGGCGTCGGACGAGGCGGTCCTGAAGCTGGCCACCCTGCGTAGCCACGACCAGTACAACACCACGATCTACGGCCTGGATGATCGCTACCGTGGTGTCTTTGGCCGGCGTGACGTGGTCTTCATGAACGAAGAAGACATGCATGACCGCGGCATCCAGCAGGGCGACCAGGTCCGGGTGAGGACGGCACTGGACAACGAGGGGGACCGGGTCCTGGAGAACGTGATCGCCATCAGCTACAGGATCTCCAGGGGCTCCGTGGCGACCTACTACCCTGAAGGGAACTGCCTGATCCCGCTGAACTACATTGACCCGACGAGTGGAACACCTTCCTACAAGTCGGTGCCAGTGCACGTCACCCTGGCATAGCCCTGTTCACCGCCTGTGGGCTGGGGATGCCCGGAAGCATCGGCTTCCAGGCCTCCTTCCTGCCCTGTCGCTGCCCGCCGCCGGCGACGGATTCAATTGACCGGGTGCCAGCACGCCGCCACCTCGGCGGCAAAAGCGGCATGGCTGCGCGGCGGCCTGCCCAACAGCGCCGTCATCCGGGCGACGGTCTGCGGGGTGGCCGGCGAACCCTGCTGCTGGAACCCCTGGAACATCATCCGCAGGTCATGCGCAAAGCTGGCCGGCACGTGGCCTGCCAGCTCCCGCTCGAAGCCCACCAGGTCATCACCCGCATAGGCGATGTCGCGGCCCAGTGCCCTGCCCCATCCAGCGCAGAGGTCGCTGGCGGTGAGGTTGTCCGGCCCGACCAGGTCATGACGGACCAACGGCAGTGCATCCGCTGCATGCTCGCGGCGCAGCAGTTCATCGGCCGCGACCTGGGCGATGTCACGGGTGTCCACGTATGCCATGCCGCGGTGCCCGACCGGATGCGGATAGCACCCCGCCTCCAGTGCATCCTTCAACGACAGGTCGTTCTGCATGAAGAAGGCCGGGCGCAGGATGCTCGCCGCCATGCCGGTGGCCTCGATCATCCGTTCCGCCGCCACCTTGCAGGCGAAGTGAGGCACCTGCGGATGCAGCTCGCACTGGTAGACCGACAGGTAGACCACGCCGCGCACGCCGGCCTCCCGTGCGAGGTTCAGCACCGTCAGCGTCTGCTGCAGCTCATCACCGACATTGGGCGCCAGCAGGAACAGCGTGGAGATGCCGGCCAGCGCGGCGCGCATGCCCGCCACATCGGCCAGCTCCCCCTGCACCGCGGCAACGCCCGGCGGGAACCCCGCTGCCGCGGGAGAGCGGGTCAGCGCCCGCACGTCGGCGCCGCGCCCGGCCAGCAGCCGTACCACTTCACGCCCGGTATGACCGGTACTGCCGGTGACAAGGATGGTCATTGCATGTTCTCCAGGAAGTGCGCCGTCGTGCATCCGGTTGGATGACTTGACGATCGGAAGGCCCGGGAGAATATTGAGTGCCTGTCCCGGTTGGAAGTACGCACCGTTCGGTAAGTGCAATGAGCAGTCAGCAACCTCAACCCGATCCGGCACCGACACTGTCCGACCGCGTGCGTCGCGGTGACCTGTTCACGGGCCAGGACAATTGCCAATCACGCGAAGCTTTCGCACATGTCACCAGCCTGTGGGGCGTGCTGTGCCTTATTGCCCTGCGCGAGGGCACGCAGCGCTACGCAGAGCTGCGCCGCATGACCAATGGCATCAGCGAGAAGATGCTGGTGCAGACGCTCAAGCGCCTGGAAGCAGATGGTTTCGTGCGCAGGACCGCCCATGCCGTGGTCCCGCCGCGGGTGGAGTACAGCCTTACCGGATTGGGCGAGGAAGTGGCCACGCATGTGGCGGCCCTGGCCGACTGGTTCGAGGTGAACCTGGCGCGCATCCAGCAGGCATCGCAGGGATCTCCGCCGGACTGACCCGGCGCGCCCATGGTGCGGCGGCACCTATTTCAGGGCGTCGGCACCCTTGCTGTGGAAGCGGCGCACCAACTCCTCCAGGTACAGGTCCAGCGACGCATGCTTCTGGTTGATGCCCCAGCGCACCGCATCGATCAACGTGGCATCACGCATCTCCGCCGGCGGGCTGAAATCGTTGGCACGCTTGGCCCGATAACGACGGGCACGTTCGGCCTGGGTCAGCGGTTCGCTGTAGATCTTGGGACGGCCACGCTTGCGCGGGGCATCGGCTTGTGGGGTGTTCTCGTCCTGCATTGCTTCAATTCTCCAGCGACCCGCGCACCTTAAAGTCACGCATCACAAATAACCAGCCCAACAGGAGCGACCAAGGCAGCGCCTGCTCAATGGAAGTCCCGCGATTCCACCTGCAGCTCCCCGAGCAGTTCGCTCAGGTCGTACAGGTCACCGGCAATCAGATGTTCCACGCCATCCACCTTTTCCCAGCGCCCGCGCACCGCCATCAGGCGTGACTCCAGCAACGCGCGGCGCCGGCGTAACGCTACGTGCGGCCAGACGATCACATTGATCATCCCGCACTCGTCTTCCAGCGTGACGAAGATGGTGCCCTTGGCCGTGCCCGGGCGCTGCCGCTGCGTCACCAGCCCCGCCACATGCACGCCGCTGCCATGCGAGCGCTGGCGCAGCGCATCCAGCCCGGCGATGCGCCGCCGCGTCATCTCCGCACGCAACAACGCCATCGGGTGTTGGCGCAGGGTCAGGCCGGTGCTGTTGTAGTCGGACAGGATCTCCTCACCGGTTTCCGGTGCATGCAGTTCCACCGGACGCTCCTCCGGACTGCCCGGCAGCAGTGGCCGGCTGCGCTCGATGCCGGCCACCGCCCAGCGCGCCGCATTGCGGTTGCCCACCAGCGACTGCAGCGCACCGGCCTCGGCCAGCGCCTCGCGCGCCTTTCCATCCAACCCGGCACGCTGGCACAGATCAGCCACGCTGCTGAACGGCCGTTGCCGCCGTGCTTCCATCAGCGCCCGCGCGGCGGCCTCGGAGAACCCGGCCACCTGGCGCAGGCCCAGCCGCAACGCCGGCTGGGCGCCCGGATCGGCATCGCTGCGCCACGCTCGTCCGCCCTGCAGCAGGTTGTCCCAGTCGCTGCACATCACGTCCACCGGCAGCACCTGAATGCCTTCGCGCGCGGCGTTGCCACGACGGGCGTCCTGCACGATCTGGCTGGCCGAATAGAACCCCATCGGCTGCGAATTCAGCAGCCCGCAGGCGAACGCGGCCGGCTCGTGCCGCTTGAGCCAGCAACTGGCGTACACCAGCTTGGCGAACGACGCAGCGTGGCTCTGCGGGAAGCCGTAGGAACCAAAGCCCTTGATCTGCTCGAAGATCTGGTCGATGAACGCTGATGAGTAACCCTTGGCCTCCATCAGCTCACGGATGCGTTTGCGATGCGGCTCCATGTCACCTCCGCGTCGCCAAGCCGCCATCGAACGTCGCAACCCATCGGCTTCGTCGGCGGAGTAGCCGGCATGCATCACCAGTTCCATCACCTGCTCCTGGAACAGCGGGATGCCCAGCGTCTTGCCGAGGATGTCCTTCACCCCTTCGGATGGATACGTCACCGGCTCCAGGCCCTGCCGCCGGCGCAGGTAGGGGTGGACCATGTCGCCTTGGATCGGCCCCGGGCGCACGATCGCCACTTCGATCACCAGGTCGTAGAAGGTCTTGGGCTTCAGCCGCGGCAGCATCGCCATCTGCGCCCGCGATTCGATCTGGAACACGCCGATGGTGTCGGCGCGCTGGATCATCGCGTAGGTAGCCGGGTCTTCGGAGGGAATGCTGGCTAGGTCGAAGTCGCGCCCCCGGTGTTCGCGCACCAGGTCCAGCGTCTTGCGCAGGCAAGTCAGCATGCCCAGCGCCAGGCAGTCGACCTTGAGCAGGGCCATGCTCTCCAGGTCGTCCTTGTCCCACTGGATGATGGTGCGGTCGGCCATGGCCGCGTTCTCCACCGGCACCACGCTGGACAGTGCACTGTCGGAGATCACGAAGCCGCCCACGTGCTGCGACAGATGCCGCGGGTGGTCGCGCAGCATTTCGGTCACGTGCAGCACCTTGGCGATCAGTGGGTTCTCCAGGTCAAAGCCGGCCTCGGTGATGCGCTGCTCCATCGGCGTCTCGCCGTTGCCCCAGCCATAGCAGTTGGAGAGCAGGCTGATATGGTCCGGCGGCAGGCCGAACACGCGCGCTACGTCACGCACCGCGCTCTTGCCGCGGTAGCTGATGACCGTGGCCGCCAACGCGGCGCGGGCACGTCCATATTTGCTGTAGACGTACTGCAGCACCTCCTCGCGTCGCTCGTGCTCGAAGTCCACGTCGATGTCCGGCGGCTCGTCGCGCGCCTTGGACAGGAAGCGCGAGATCAACAGGCGGTTCTCGCTGGGGTCCACGGCGGTGATGCCCAACGCATAGCAGACCGCCGAGTTGGCCGACGAACCGCGTCCCTGGCACAAGATGTTGCGGTCGCGTGCGAAGCGGACGATGTCGTGCACGGTCAGGAAGAACGGCTCGTACTTGAGCTCGGCGATCAGTTCCAGCTCGTTCTCGATGTCATCGCGCACCTTCGGCGGCAGCGGCCGGGTCCCGTTCCAGCGCTCGGCGATGCCTTGTTCGGTCAGCGCACGCAGGTAGCTGGTCGGGGTGTGCCCGGCCGGCACCAGCTCGGCCGGGTACTGGTAGTGCGTGTCGCGCTTGAGTTCAAACTGGCAACGCTCGACCAGCGCCACCGTGGCCTGCAGCAATGCCGCCGGATAGATGTTGCCCAAGGTGCGCCGGGCGCGCAGGTGGCGCTCGCCATTGCGGAACAGGTGCGCGCCGGCCTCGGCCAATACAACGTTGTGACGGATGGCGGTGAGCGTGTCCTGCACGATGCGGTCGCGACGGCGCGCCATATGCACATCACCACTGGCCAGCGGCACCAACCCGGTCGAGCGGGCCAACGCCAGCAACGCGGCCAACCGCTCGGCGTCATTCCATTCGCGGTGCAGCTCCACCGCCAGAAAGGCACGCGCACCGAACACCGCTTTCAACCACCTGCCCTCGTCCGCTTCGGGCTCGACGGCCGGCAACCACAGCGCGAACAAGCCGGACGGCTGGTCCTGCAGCACGCGCTCCACGTCGGCACGCCCGAGCCGGTACTCCCCCTTGCCTGCCGCACGCCGTCCATCCGTGATCAGGCTGCACAGCTGCCGGTAACCGGCCCCGTTCTCCACCAGCAGCACCAGCTTAAGGCCATCGGCCAGCGTGAACTCACTGCCGACGATCAGGCGAACGCCGGTCGCTTTTGCCGCTTCCCAGCCCCGCACGATGCCGGCCAACGAACACTCGTCGGTGATGGCCAGCGCGCTGTAGCCACATTCCCGCGCCCGCTCGAACAGCTTTTCGGCACTGGAGGCGCCGCGCAGGAACGAGAAGTCGGACAGGCAATGCAGCTCGGCATAGGCCGGGCTGCCATCGGCCGCGTGATGTGCCACATCGTCGTTGGCCGCGGCCGCCAGGCGTTGCCCCACGCGCCAGTTGCGCGGTGCGCGGGCGCCTGGTGTATCGGGTTGCACACCCGGCGGCAGGTCATCCCGGCTCATGCGAACCAGCCCTGCAGCATCCAGCCCTGCTGTTCGCCCGGCGCGGCGAAGACCCAGGCGCGCTGCCCCTGCACGGTCTCGACCACGTAGTAATCGCGGCGTGCATCGTCACCGTCCCACCAGCCACTTTCCAGACGCTCCGGCCCGGACAGGATGCGCACCCGCCCGTCCCGCAGCGGCACCGGCTCGGGCAGCAACCAGGTCGGGCGTGGCGGGCGATGCGGTGCGGTCGTCTCCACCGCTGCATCACCGCTGACCTTTTTCCACGCCCGTTCCGGGCGCGGGTCGTCGCCGGCCGCCAGCCGATACACCGCCTCGTCCCCCAGGCGCGCCCGCAACCGTTCGCGCAGGTGCGGCCAATCCATCGCCTGCTGCGGGCGGGTATCGAACAGGTCACGCGCGGCCGGGATGAACGGCGGCAGCTGGCGCGCCAACAGGCGCATGCCCACCACCGGGCGCGGGATCTCCACCCGCTCCAGGCGGTTGCGCGACAGCTCGAACAGCATCGACGGCGAACGCTCGGCGGCCAGCAGGCCGACCTCCACGTCGGTATGGCCTTCCTCGTGCTCCAGCCGCAACAGGAAGCGCTGCACGCCGCCGTCGCGGATGGACAGATAGGTACACAGGTCGCCGATCAACCGCCGCAGCGGGAACAGCAAGGCGGTATGCGTTTCCACCTCATAGCCCAGCTCCAGGCGTGAATCGAAATGGTCCGGCGGGGCATAGCAGCTCAACGGATCATCGGCTTCGCCATACAAGCGGCGCAGGTGCTCCAGCACCTCGCCGCCGAAGCGGCGACGCACGCCTTCGCTGGGCAGGCCGCGCAACGCGGCCAGGGTACGCACGCCCATGCGATGCAGGCGCTCACCGGCATCACCGGGCAAGGCCGCACGCCGCACCGGCACTTTGTCCAGCAGGCCCTGCAACGCGGGCAACTGGGTAACCGCCATGCCATCGCGCAGGCCCACCAAAACCCGCGCCGCACGCGGGGTGGGTGCCAACGCGATGCGGTGACGGAAGCCCAAGGTATCCAGCTCCTTGCGCAGGCGCCGCTCGAAGCGCGGCCACGGCCCGAACAACTGGAAGCTGGCCTTCACCTCCAGCACGATCGCGTGCGACCACTGCTGGCTCACCAGCGAACTGTGCCGGTATGCCCACGCCGCCAGGAAGCGATGCCAATGCGCCTCGGCCTTGGGATCGAAGTCCAGCGTGCGTACCTGGGCCAGCAGCGCATGCGCCGCCGACAGCCGCATGCCCGGCGCCAGCCCATGCTGGGCGGCGCTGTCATTGACTGCGTACAGGCGACGCAGCTGCGCCGGGCCATCCACCAGCGCCAACGGCAGTTCCGGATCCGGCAGGCGGCGCAGGACAGCGTCCAGCGCCAGTTGCGGCAGCAGAATGCAGGCCCAGAGCATGGCGTGCGCTCACTGCACCAGTCGCAGGGGCTGCGACGGCACCTGTCCGCCGCGGCATTTGCGCACCTGCCAGGCATCCTGCGCCGGCAGGTATTCCAGCCGCAGCGCGGCCGGCGAGGCATTCACCGCATGGCGTCGATCACGCAATGCAAAACCACAGCAGTCGCCGCTGTCGGCCGCCACCTGCAGGCGTCGCATCGCCCGCGCATCGGCGGTCTTCGGCCACCCCAGCACCGCCGCACAGGCACCGCTGCGCAGGCATTGCTCGAACGCCCACAGCGCATCGCGCGGCTCGGCTTCCACCACCTCCAGCCCGGCCAGCGCCACGCCACCGGACTGCCACGCCGGCGCATAGGGAATGTATGGAGGCGCCACCAGCACCACCCGGTTGCCGGCCTGCGTCATCCGCGCCAGCGTCGGCAGCAGCAACGCGATCTCGCCCACGCCATCGGCTGGCAGCAGCAGTTCCGTCAGTGCCTTGCGCGGCCAGCCACTGGTGGGCAACACCGCGTCCAGCGGGGCGTGGCCGGTGGCCTCGCCCTCATGGTTGAGCGCACTGCCACGGCTGGCCCGCCATACCGTGCGTGCCGCCATCAGCTCATCCAGGGCCAGTACTTCGCCCATTGTTCAACCCTGCCTGATCAGGCCGCAGTAGATGCCTTCGATGGCGAAGTCGGCATCGGCCGCCACCACGATCGGCGCATGTGCCGGGTTGCGCGGCAACAGGCGGATCCCATCGGCCCCCCGCTCCAGCCGCTTGATGGTGATTTCATCGTCCAGGCGCGCCACCACGATCTGGCCGTTGCGTGCCTCGCCGCTGCGCTGCACGCCCACTAGGTCACCGTCCAGGATGCCGTCGTCGATCATCGAATCGCCCTGCACCTGCAGCAGGTAGTCCGGGCGCCGCGCGAACAGGCCACGGTCCAGCCGCAGTTGCCGCTCCAGGCCGATGTCCGGCCCGATCGGCTGGCCGGCCGCCACCCGGCCCAGCACCGGCAGGTCCAGCACGGCCTGCGGCTCGGCCCCGGGGATGCGGATGCCCCGCTTCTGCCCGCTGCGCAGCTCGATCAGCCCGGCCTCGGCCAGCGCCTGCACATGCTTCTGCGCGGCAGTGCGCGAGGCAAACCCGCAATGGGCCGCGATCTCGGCCAGGCTGGGCGGCGCGCCCTGGCCCACCCGCTCGCGCAGGAAGGCCAGTACCGCTGCACGTTGTGAGGACAATTCTGACATGGTGTACATATGTACACCAAAGGCATTCAACTGCCAATAACGGATTGCAAAACCTGACAGGCACGTCGCCGGCAAGCGATCTCCTCCCACCCATTCACCTCACGCGCGCCACTGTCCTTGGCCCCATCAACGCCATCTGCCGGAAACCAGACTGCAGCATCTGTAGGAATAAACTTACAGGGCGTCGGGCCTAACCCGCATTGTGTAAGGGCCGTCCCGACGGGAACATTCCTAACTTCTGACAGGCAGCCACGGCGTTGGATGCTTTATGAGTTACGAAAACCTACAGGCCAGTTTTGACAGCCTGGCCCAGGAAATCGTCGTCTACGCCTTCGCCCTGCGCGATGGCGAACGCAAGCACATGATGCGCGAGCTCTGCCTGATCGCCGGCCAGATTGCCCAGGTGGTGCAGGGACGGGCCGATGAGGTCAAGATCCTGTGTGCGCTGGACGGCACCATCCACCGCGCCAACAGCATGGTCAACGCCGTGGAGCAGTGCGAGAACATCCGCGAGCGCACCGCGCGCCATTACCTCGGCAACCGGCACACCTGCCGCGATTGATCACCGCATCGTTGCGCCGCCGCTGCGTTACCCACCCACCGTTCCACCCTGCCGGCCCTGGACGAAGGCCTTGAAGGCATCGGCAGGCAACGCCTTGGCATACAACCAGCCCTGCGCGTACTGGACGCCGGCTTCCATGAGGTAACGCGCCTGCGCCTCGGTCTCCACCCCTTCGGCCACCATCGCCAGATTCAACTGGTGCGCCATGCTGATGATGTGGTTGACCACGATGCTCTGGGCGGCCTCCTGGTCGATGGCCTTGACGAAGGACTTGTCGATCTTCAGCGCATCCAGCGACAGCCCCTCAAGCAGCGACAGGCTTGAATAGCCGGTACCGAAATCGTCGATCACCACGCGGTGGCCCGCGGCGCGCACCTTCCGGATCGCCACCGCGGCAGCGGAGGCATTCATGAAACCGTGCTCGGTGATCTCCAGCCAGACCTGCGATGGGTCCACGCCTGCCCGGCTCACCGCCTGGGAAAGCCGGGGCAGGAAGCACGCCGTCTCCATGTCATCGGCGGGAATGTTGAGGCTGACATGCAGCTCGCCATGTGCACGGAAGAAGGCCCCCATTTCCTCCAGCGCGGTTTCGATCACCAGTTCCGTCAGCGCCGAAGTCAGGCCCTTGGCTTCGGCCAGGGGCAGGAACTCGCCGGGCAAGGCAATCCGGCCATCCGGCTGCGGCCAGCGCACGAGCGCCTCGGCCCCCCGGCAACGGCCGGTCGTAAGATCCATGATCGGCTGGTAATGCACCACCAGTTCGCGGTTCCTGATCGCCCGCTTCAGGGCTTTTTCCGGCGAGGGCTGCTGCCGCCACACGCACAGGATCAGGCCCAGCAGCATGGCCGAGATGACACCACCGATGAGCACGGTGTAGCGCCAGTCCAGCAGCAGCGACGCTTCGTGCGCCCCCTTCTCGACAAGCGCGAACGCGACCAGGCCCGAAACGGGGCGCGCGGCAAAGACGAACTGGTCGGCGCGCGGCGAATGGCCTCCGACCAGCAGCGCCTGCACGAGCTGCGGGTCAACCTGCGTGGAGGATTCCAGCACGCGCCCCTGGCGGCTGGCCACCCCGTACACCGTGCCCTTGTCCGCGACCAGGTCGGTGAGCCGCCCCGGCGTGATGAGCACGCCATAGTCCCCGCGCCGGATCTCGACGCGCGGGCTGCCCTTGAACAGGACCGGACGCTCGGCATAGGACAGCCAGTTGCCACCGCCGATATCAAGGTCGGACGGATGCGCCGGCACCGGCGGATCGATGCTGCCCAGCCGCGAGCAGACCAGTTCCGAGTTCCTGAAGAAGCCCACGTCCTCGATGCTGCGCGAGTCCGCGGCCACCTGCCCCATCATCTTGCGGTGCGCGAGCGAACAGTCGGTCCGGTCGATACGCTGCGCACGCGACAAGGCCTGCCTGGCATCATCCAGCGTGCGTTCCACGCGTGATGCGGTCCAGGCAGCTGCATTGCCAACGTATTGTTCCTGCGCCCTCAGTGACTGCGCCTGCAGCAGCTTCGACACGCCAAGCAGGGGGAGCATGCCTGCGGTGATTGCCAGAAGCACTGCGCTGAACATTACCGATCGTTTTCTCATGCACCCTCGCAATGTCGGCATGCCCTTTCCCTTGGGCAAACCGTCATTACGATACACCCGCCATTCACCGCCATGGGGGAAGGGCCGTTTCAGCCCCGGGCCTGGCCGGTGACCCATCGACGCCACGTCCGCCAGGCCTCCGGCAACTGGCCGCAAAAGCCCCTTGACGCTCGGCCTGCCGTCAGGCGCATACTGGCCAAAACCGTGACATCCGTTGCAGATTCAGGGGGCTGTGATGGGATTTGCAGAGCTGCGCGCAGCGCTTGAGGACTCGGCCTCCGAGCTGATCGCCCATGCCTATGGCATGTCACACGCCGAGCGGTCCTTCCACCTTCAGCGGGTCGGCCTGCTGGCCGGCCGGGTGCTGTCGGCCGCCGACGGGTTGCCCGATGCGGGGGCGGTGGCCGCATCGGTTGATGCCCTGCTCCACCGGGTCCAAAGCCATGTCGGGGCCATCGAGCAGTGCGAACGCATCCTGCAAACGGCCCCCGGGTGGCTCACTCCGTCCCGGCGCCTGCCCTGACGAAAACGGCCCGGGGAACCGGGCCGTGGCGGTCGCCAGGCAGCAAGCCGCTGCCTGGCGTGGTCTGCAGCAGTCCCCAGGACGAGCGCTGCAGGTGACCGCCCAAAGCGGTCGGTGACACGCCTTGCTTACTTGAAGTCGAGCGTCTGTTCGAACGACTTCAGTGCGTGGCGTGCCAGCGCCAGGTTGGCGCGGGAGCGGTCCAGTACCACGTACAGGAACAGGTCCTGGTTGCTCTCCAGCGGGCGCAGCAGGTGGTACTGCTTGGCCAGGGTGATCAGGACATCGTCAATGGTGTCGGTCAGCCCCAGCGAAGCAGCGGCACGACGCTTGGCGCGCACCACTTCGGCGTTGCCGGCAGCGGCGATCTCCATGTTCAACGAACCGCCCCCGAGCAGGCCCAGGGCCATGCCGCTGCCGCTGTCCACCAGCGCAGCACCCACAAAACCCTCCAACTCGCTCAACTTGTCCAGCTTCACGTTTCCAGCCATCGCTTGATCCTTTTCGACTCCATGGTGACCCGCTCGCACGCCGGCAGGCCGGCCGCGCAAGCGATTGGGGCGGAGTCTAGGAGCGCAGGGGAACGGGCTTCACTCACGAATGATCGCAAACCATCGCACATGTTCTCTTTCGATCACACGCAACGGCGATGGCAATGCCTCAACAGGCGACGGTATAGGCCAGCAGGCGCTTGCCCACCACGGCCAGGATGCGGTTGAGCAGTTCGACATCCGTGGGCTGGCCCAGGTCCAATGCCTGCTTGATGACGCGTTCGGGCAGGTCCAGGCTGGCGGCCGCCGCCCTGAAATCGCGCCCGCTGGCAAACATCTCGTTGATGACCATCACCTTGAGGGCCTCGCCCGGCGAGAGCCGCACAAAGAAGGAAGGCGAAGGCCGGGCCTTGGGAACGCGGATGGGCAGCTTGGAGCGCACGCAGCGGGCGATCTCCGCCAACAGCGCACCCTTGAGCTCGATGAGCGGATCACGGCGGGCGGCAACGGAAACTTCCGGCCAGTCAACCAGCGCCACCTTCACTTTTCCCTGGCTGGCATCCACTCGTACCGCGTACTTGAACATCCCGTGATCTTGCTGGTTTCCCCGAGGCAAATCTAGCAAACGGAATGTGAAGAGAACTGTCCACGCAGATCACAAATCAGGGGGCGTGCTCCCCCACGAACACCCGCCGCCATTGCAAGGGAGAAGCCTGTAGCGCCGGCATGATCGCCGCCATCAATCGATAAGGCAGATGGCGGCGATGCAGCCCGGTCGCGGCAGGCACGTCAGATCGCGCCCGGGCGCAACCGCAGGCTGCCCAGCACCTGGTCCCAGGCCGCCAGTGCCTCGGCATCGTTGTCAAAGGCGGCGGCCGGCGCAGCCTGTTTCTCGGTCAACAACTGCAGCGAGAGGAACGGGAACTGCAACGACTCCGCGCGCCCCTGCGATTCCCACAGGAACGCGTACATGCGTTTGCCGCCCTCCTCGGCATGGGCAAGGATCTCCTGCCCCTGGATCGGCCCCACGTCGCGCTCACCGCGGCGCAGATTGCGCATCTTCGCCTGGGCGGCGGCGTACTCGGGTGGCAGGTCGCTACTACGCTGCAACAGCGGGCGGTCCGGCCGCCCGGTCACGTACGACATCAGCGTCATCCGGGCGCCCGGATAAGCGCGTGGACGCAGGCCGATGGTCATCTCCTCGCTGTTGATGCGGTTGCCCGCGATGAAGCCCGAGTCGATGCAGAACCCGGCGGCGGTCGGGATGGTGGCGGGATCGCGGTAACTGATACGCGGGCGCAGGGCGCGATAGTTCTCGATAGCGGCCGGCAGTTTGGCCGCATCGGTCTCGCCGCTGACCAGGTAGCGCACGCCATGCGCACGGTCCAGCACATACAGTTCCTGCCGATGGCCGGCCTTGCTGGTGTCGCTCACCCAGGAGGTCAGCAGCACCGCATCCTCGTCGATGCGGGTCTGGCTCACCGACATGCTGCCGCCCAACCGATGCGACGCGGCCGCCAACGCGGCCTCGCGCGCGGCAACCTGCTGCCGGAACCGTTCGGTCGAAACGCCGGTGGCGGTCTCCACCTTCTTCTTCGCATACACGTAGCCAGGGTTGACCGTGGTACCGGCCGGGACATCCAGCAGGAATCGTCCAACGCATAATGTCTTCATATCGCTTTCCCGTTGTAGCGGCGCCGCACAGGCAACACCCGCGGCGCCAAGGGCCAATACCGTCAACGCCAGCAGGGCGCGCAGTGCCGGCCATCCCGAGGCCATCGTCACCCGCTCAGGCCCAGTCCGCGCCCTGCGCCAATCGCACCGCGGCGTACAGGGTTGCCCATCGCGTGCGTTCGTCGTTGTAGCTGCCTTGGTGGTCATAGCCCTTCTTTCCCTTTTTCGCGTACTCGCCGGTACCGAGACTGCCTTGCCGGAAACACGCCAGCACATCGATTTTCGGGGCGGCACCTGAACAGGCCGGCACCGTGCCGTCACCGGGGTCCGTCGGGTCGGCGATCTCCAGTTTGATCTGGCCGCCTGCACCCTTGAGCTTGACCTTCCCGTTGCGGTTGTCCGACACCGTCTCCATGCCGTCGGCACTCATCATGCTGCCCCCGCTCCAATGCAACTCCCCCCAGCTCAGCTGCTTTGCATCGTCGCCGTAGTGCACGTAACTGGGCGCGTGGTACTTGCGGCTGATGTCCTTGTGGAAGAACTGCACGCCTTCGATGTTGATCTGGAACGAGGTGCGCGCCGACAACGTCGGGCCATCCTCCTCCTCGCGTGCCGACGCCGCTTCCGCGGTCGGCGCGGAAGGGTCGAGCAGCTCGGTATTGCCCTCCGGGACCAGCCCGTACCACTGCGTGTTGAGGTAGATCTCCTTGTACGGGTCACCGTTGAACGGGATCCGCGCCCCGTTGTCGCCCAGCTGCAACCATGGCTTGCCCTGGTTGTAGTCGGCGGCCGGCAGCAGTTCCAGGCCACCTGGCGCCTGCGCCAGGATCGCGATCACCTCCCCCGCATTGCGGCCCAGGATGATGCTGGAGACGCCGGTATAGCCCGCGCGGCAATGGTGATAGGTCGCGGCGGCGCCGGTCGCCGGCATCACGCCATGCGAGATCCCCAGCAGGTTGCCGTAGTTCTCCAGCCGCGAAATCGCACGCGATACCAACCCGCCCATCGAGTGCGTCACCAGCACCACCTTCTTGGCACGGACGCCGCGCTTGGCGTAGTACGGCAGGATCACCTGGTCGATGCGGGCAATCATGTCGCGGGCAGACAGGCGATTGCTCTGCAGCCAGTTGTAGCCACCGGACCAGACTTCGAAGCGATAGTGCGCGGCCTTCTTGCACTGCTCCGGCGTCAATGCCGCGCTCATCCCGTTCTGCTCGCCGTACTCGGCCGGCGCGCGTACGCCATCGCCGCTCCACCACGGCTTCAGCTTGCCGGCGGACATCAGGTCGTTGAGCTTGCGATGCATCTCGGCCATCACCGGGTTGTAGGCCGAGCGCATCAGCGAGCCCCATCCGCGTTCACGCGCCAGCGCTTCGGGGATGGTGCCCTCCGCGTCCAGGGAACCGCGCTCGTCCACCTCGGACGTCAACGGGTTCAACAAGCGTTGCCGGGTAGCCGCGCCCCGGAACAGGAACACGACCATCTGCCCCAGCGCCCCCAGGATCGCGCCCACGCCGTCGGTATTGGGCGGCCGCCACACCGGGTCACCGGTGATCGTGGACTTCAGGTTGGTCCCCATGATGCCGGGCACGAAGATCACCGGGATCACCGCATCGGTGTCGGCCTCGACCACTTTTTCACGCTGGTCCTTCAACGCGGTCAGGCGTGCGCGCGCGACCGGGCGTCCGTCGGCATCCCAGTCGCCGGTCGGCAGCAGTACTTCGTCTTTCTCATCCATGCGTCACGCCTTCCCCAGGATCTTGATGACCACTTCATCGATGCCCTGCCCGCGTTGCCGCGGCAGGCGTCCCTGCGCATCGGTGACCAGCTCGCTGCGCCCACCGTCACTGCGGGTGATCTCCACGCGCGTATTGGCCATGGGCTCCCCGGTCGCGCGATGGCGCACGACATACAGATCGTCAAACTGCGCGTTGGGCCAGCTGTTCATTTCGGTGGACAGGTGCGTCGGCCCCACGAATCGCTTCCTGCTC